>JAQUSE010000010.1 GCA_028715235.1 Candidatus Omnitrophota bacterium
TTACACATAACCGCATTACACCAGCATTACACATCGCACTTTGCACATTACACATATTACACGCTATCCCCGTTCGGATACGAACCGAGGACCTTCAAGTACGACGAATGCCTCTTAAGACCCTCTATCGCTTTCTTTACTTTCATATCTAAGTAATGGCCTTCCAGGTCGACGAAGAAGTAATACTCCCACGCCCTGACCCTCGACGGCCTCGACTCTATCTTCGTCATATTTATCTTATATTTTTTGAACGGCACAAGCATGTCATGCAGTGCGCCTGCCCTGTCCTTAACCGAGAACATCACAGACGTCTTATCGTCTTTCGTCGGCTTTGCGTCGGTCCTGCCTATAACGAGAAAACGCGTCACATTATGCGCGGCGTCTTCTATGCCTCTGTAAAGGACCTTAAGCTTATACTTCCTTGCGGCAAGCTCACTCGCTATGCAGGCAGAGCCGCGTTCCTTCGCGGCGATAGAAGCAGCCTTCGCCGTGCTGGAGACCTCGATAAGTTCTGCCTTAGGCATATTCGATTCAAGCCATATCCTGCACTGCCCGAAAACCTCCGCCTTGGAATATATCTTCCTTATATCTTTCTTGTTCGCCGCATTCGATAACAGGCTGTGCGATATCTCCAGATATATCTCCGAACATATCCTTAGCTCGGAATCGGCGAACATATCGAGTGTGTGGTTCACCGCGCCCTCTATGGAGTTCTCTATCGGGACGACCCCATAATCTGTCCTCCCCTTTTCAACCTCGCTGAAGACGTCTGTTATGGTGGAACAGCTTTCATAGTTCACACTCGACCCGAATTTTTTCATGCTTGCCAGATGCGTGAAAGTGAACTCCGGCCCTAAATACGCTATCCTGATGGGCCTCTCCAGCTGCAGCGCGCTCGACATCACTTCCCTGAATATCGCTTTTAACGAATCGTTGGATATCGGCCCTTTGTTTTGCGATAGCAGATTACTATAGACGCTCTTCTCTCTGTCCGGCGCATAGATCGACTCCTTTGACTTACCTTTTATCCTGCCTATGTGCAGTATGACTTCCGCCCTTTTGTTCAAAAGCTTCAGTATCCCGGCGTCTATCGCGTCGATCCTTTTACGTAAGAGCTTCAGGTCCACCCAGCCCCTCCTTTTTGGTATCAATGTTCATTTAATCCTATTTAATATAGCCATTTTGACATAGAAATTCTTACCATTATATGCAATAAAATTTTAGAAGGGGCTGGGTCCATTTACTTTACCCTCCCCGCTCGTCTTAAGCCTGCGCATGAGCATGATCTTGCCCTGCCGTCTCTTGCGGCTCGGCGCTCTCTTGCGAAACAAGCTTTCCCGTTTCAGCGTTCACTATATCGGCCTTTTCTTTCTCCTTAACGAAATCGAGATCACTCTCCTTAAACTCTTTCAATTTAGGAAGCTCCTCGAGCGATTTCAGCCCAAAATGCTGCAGGAATTCGGCTGTAGTCCCGTAAAGTATCGGCCTGCCAGGCGCATCGAGCCTGCCTTTCGTCTTTATAAGCTGCCTCTCTTCAAGAGTGCTCAGGACGCCATCCACGCTGACCCCTCTTATCGCCTCTATATCGCTCCTCGTCAAAGGCTGTTTATAAGCTATTATAGCCAGAGTCTCCAATGACGGGCCTGTCAGCTTGTCAGGCGGCCTTTTATAAAGCGCCGATATCCACCGGCTGTATATAGGGTCCGTCAACATCTGGAACCCGCCCGCTATCTCCTTTACGCTGAAGC
The DNA here is from genome assembly GCA_028715235.1 of Candidatus Omnitrophota bacterium. GTDB lineage: Bacteria > Omnitrophota > Gorgyraeia > 2-01-FULL-45-10 > 2-01-FULL-45-10 > JAQUSE01. The sequence continues at coordinate 1,749 of JAQUSE010000010.1, forward strand.
TCCTGCCGGAAGCGGAATATTCCTTATTTATGTCTTCTATGATGGCCCTGACTTCCGTGGGCTCTACATCCTTTAAAACATCCTTCAGCGTATCTATCGATACGGGCTTATCGCTCACAAAAAGGAGCGCTTCAATTATCCTCTTCCTCTCTTCTCTATCCATTGTCATTACCGGGCTCTTTCTGCTCTGCCCCTCCCTCTGCTTTCGTTTCCGCAACAGGAGGCGCAGGGTTGATAGCCTCCACGTTCCTTTTGATCTCTATTTCTCCGAAATGCGCCGCCTGCCCCACCACAACCTCTTTTATCTTGATAAGTTCCAGGAGCGCGAGAAATATCGTTATGATCTCGGCCTTGTTCTTGGCCGCCTTAAATAGTTCCGTGAATAATATCGTCTTCTTATCGACGAGCATGTGCAGTATGTCGTGGATCTTATCGGATACGGTAAACTCGTCTTTAATTACCTTATAAAAAGCGTCTTTCGGTATATCCTTCAGGACCTTGGTAAAAGCCGTTATGAGATCGAAAAGGCTTGCTTCAAAAAAATCGTCTTCAGCGGGTACATAATCGTCCAGGTTGGCGCCGCTGGAGCCCACCCTGGCAAAAAAATGTTTATGGTGCGACTCCATCTGCAGAAGCTCGGAAGCCGCCTCTTTGAACTTTTTGTATTCAATCAACCTCCGGACAAGTTCGGCGCGCGGATCCTCTTCCTGCGCCTCCTCTTCGGTCTCATCCGGCGGCAGCAATAGCTTTGACTTTATGTGCATCAAGGTCGCCGCCATCACAAGGAATTCTCCGGCTATGTTAAGGTCCAGAAGCTGCATCAGCTCAAGATACTCAAGATACTGGTCCGTTATCTTTGCTATCGGTATATCATATATGTCGACTTCTTCTTTCTGGATGAGATAAAGAAGAAGGTCGAGCGGCCCTTCGAAGACCTCTAATTTGACTTTATATGTCATGATTTGATATATGCGTTCACTTTTGTGTAATGTGTAAAGTTTAATGTGTAATGTTGGTGTAATGCAGTTATGTGTAATGGTAAATTCTCTTCCATTACACAGTAATCCATTACACTCGCATTACACATTACACATATAACATTACACAAAGTTGATAAGTCTTTTCACTTCGCTCATCGTCTCAGCAGCGGCGGCCTTCGCTTTACCCGCGCCCCGGACAAGGATATCTTTCACGTCCGCGTCCGAGATTTTCGCTCTCCTGACCCTTATCGGCTCAAGATTATCTATAAGGATCTTCGCAAGCCTCCTCTTACATTCGGTACATCCTATGCTCGCGCCTTCGCACCATTCCCGCGCATCTTTCTTCGTATCGCCGTCTGCGAACGTAGAAAAGTAACTGAATACATTGCATATATCGGGATGGCCCTTATCATTCAGTTTGATCCTTTGCGGATCGGTTATCATCTGCGCCACTTTCTTCTCTATCATCTCGGGAGCGTCTGAAAGCGAAATAAAATTACCATAACTCTTCGACATCTTCCTATTGTCCAGGCCCAGTAATTTTGCCGTCTTGGTGAGTAACGGCGCCGGCTCCGGAAAAAGCTCTTTCTTATATAATCCGTTAAACCTGCGTATTATCTCTCTCGTCAATTCGAGATGCGGCACCTGATCTACGCCCACCGGTACGGAATTGGCCCTATAAACCGCTATGTCCGCGGCCTGAAGGACCGGATAGCCCAAAAACCCGTATGTTGTCAGCTCCCTGCCTTTTATTTCGCGCAGCTGCTCTTTGTATGTCGGGCATCTCTCGACCCACGCTAACGGCGTGATATCGGAAAAAACCATAGCAAGCTCGAGATGTTCCGGCACGTGCGACTGAACAAAGATGACCGCCTTATCAGGGTCGAGGCCCGCTGCCACAAAGTCCCTGACCATCTCATAGGAATTCTCGCTCATCCCTCCGGGGTCTTCGTATTCGCTCATGAGCGCGTGCCAGTCGGCTATCATGTAAAAACAGAGATACTCGTCCTGCAGCTTCACCCAGTTGCCCAATGCGCCTACGAGGTGGCCGAGATGTAATTTTCCCGTCGGCCTCATTCCGCTTAAAATTCTTTTTCTCATCGCAAACCCGTACTTTAGTAGTAAGCTATAAGCCGTAAGCCGTAAGTAATTTTAAAACTCTAAAATTCCATTTCATATAATTTTTACCACTTACGACTTATGGCTTTTTCGAATCCAGTCTCCGCGCGACCTTCTCTATCTGGTATATCTCTATCAGATCGCCGACCTTTATATCATCATGCCTGTCGAGGCCTATACCGCATTCGACGCCCTCAGCGACCTCGCGCACATCGTCCTTGAACCGCTTGAGCCCCGATATCTTGCCTTCGTACACGACCTGTTTGTCCCTGATCAGTTTCACCACCCCTGCGCGAACCATCTTGCCCTTGACCACCGTGCATCCGGCTATCGTCCCGGCCTTCGTGACCCTGAAGACCTGCTTCACGGAAGCCCTGCCGACGAAGACTTCTTTCGAATACGGCTCGAGCAAACCTTCCATGGCGGCGACAACATCCTGTATCGCTTCATATATTATCCCGTATGCTTTTATCTCTATGCCCTCTTTCGCGGCCAGTTCCTGCGCGCCTTCTTCCACTTTTACATTGAACCCTATGACAACGGCATTCGATACGACCGAGAGCATTACATCCGATTCGTTGATATTGCCGACATCGGCGTGGATAATATCTATCTTCACATCTTTCGTATTCAATTCCAGCAACGATTTCTTCAATGCCTCCACGGATCCCTGGACGTCACCTTTTAAAAGAATAGCGAGCTCTTTTGCTGTGCCTTCTTTCATCTGCGAATAGAAATCTTCCAGAGTCACCCTCTTGGCCGTCTTCAGCTTACGGGCGCGCGCCTCATCCTGTTTCAATAGTGACAGGGTTCTCGCCTTCTTCTCGTCTTTTACGGCAAAGAATTCATCCCCTGACATCGGGACGCCCGACAATCCGAGTATGCTGACAGGCTTCGATGGGGGCGCCGATTCGATGCGGTTGCCCAGATGGTCCATCATAGCCTTGATCCTGCCGTAATGCATGCCGGTAAGCACCATATCTCCGACACGCAAAGTTCCGTTCTTAACAAGTATCGTAGCTACAGGCCCTTGCCCGCTTGAAAGCTTTCCTTCTATGACAACGCCGCGCGCTCTAAGGTGCGGGTTTGCCTTCAGCTCCAGCAACTCTGCCTCCAGGAGGAGCATCTCGAGCAGGTTCTCTACGCCTTCTCCGGTCTTGGCCGATACGGGTACAGTTATCGTCTTCCCGCCCCAGTCTTCCGCCATCAGCCCGACCTGGGAAAGCTGGCCCTTGACCTTATCGATATTAGCGCCGGGAAGGTCGCACTTATTAAGTGCAACGACGATCGGAACGCCTGCGACCCTCGCGTGATCCAGAGCCTCTTTTGTCTGAGGCATTACGCCGTCGTCGGCCGCAACGACCAGAACGACTATGTCCGTCGCGTTCGCGCCGCGCGCCCTCATTGCCGTGAACGCCTCATGGCCGGGCGTATCGAGGAAAGTAACCGAACTATTCTTGAACTTTACTTCATAAGCTCCGATATGCTGGGTTATGCCGCCTTTCTCCTTATCCGCAACCTTTGTCTTTCTTATAAAATCGAGAAGACTCGTCTTGCCATGGTCAACATGGCCCATGAATGTGACCACGGGAGGACGGCCCGCGATATGCTTGATATCCTGTTTCTCCTCAAGCTCCCTGTGTTCTTTTTTGATCTGGTCCTCTATTTTCGGCGGCCTTTTGAAATCTATCCCGTAGTCCTTCAAGATCCCGATCACTATGTCTTCACCGAGGTTCTGGTTGATCGTGGCAAAGATATTCTTCGTCATCATCTTTCCGATCAGCTCATTAGCCTTCACTCCTATCTTGGACGAGAGATCTTTTACGGAGATGGGGATCTCGAATTCCAACACTCTCGCTTTTTCTTCCTCTTTAACGATTTGCGGTTCCGGGACAACCGGCTTTTCCGCAACGGCTGCCGCAACAGGAACTGCGGGCTTTGCGGCCGGACCTTGCGGCTTTTCAGGAAGCTTCGGAGCCTGGCACGGTTCTACTTTCACGGCCTGCGGCCTCACCGCTGGGGCTGCGCTTTTCGGTACCGCAACCGGCGGCTTTGCCGCCGGAACTTGAGTCTTTACTGCCGGCTTCGGTTCAATTTTCGGCGCTTCGACAACCTTCTTCTCTTTGATAACGGCAACTTTCTTCTTTACAGCAACGACTTTGACCGACTCTTTTTTCGGTTTCTGCTTTGTTGTATGAGCGGGTCTTGGCGACAACGCTTTTACCGGCTTTGAGACCTTCTTTGCCGAAGCTGCCTTTGCCTTATCCTTGGAATCTTTGGGTTTTTTTATCATTTCATCCCTTTGGCTGAATTGATTATCTTCTCAGCCGTCTTGGGCCCTATACCTTCGAGTCTCTTCAGGTCTTCTACGGCCAGACTCCTGATCTTTTCCACTGTATCATATCCGGCCTCTATCAATATCTTCTCGGTCTTCGCGCCGACGCCGTCGAGCTCGGAAATATTCGTAAGGCTTTCCGCAACTGCGGGCTCTGCATCCTGTTCGGATGGCCCTTCTATAACGGCCTCCTTAAGAACCTCTCCCTCTTTGGCGGGCTTTGCCTTTTCCTCTTTGCCCCTTATATCCATCTCCCATCCGATAAGCCTGGACGCCAGCCTGATATTCTGGCCGTGTTTGCCGATTCCTATCGAAAGCTGGTCGTTAGGGACGATCACTTCGATCTTCTTATTGGCTTTATCGACTCTTATCTCCTGTATCTCGGTAGGGCTCAATGCCGCCTTCACATATTCTTTGATGTCGTCGCTCCACCTGACTATATCGACGCGCTCGCCCTGCAGCTCCCTTACTATGTCCTTTACCCTGGATCCTCTCATGCCGACACACGCGCCGACCGCGTCCACCTTTTCGTCTTTAGACCACACGGCAAGCTTCGTCGTCTCCCCGGCATCGCGCGATATGGACCTCACCTCAACTATCCCCTCCGCTATCTCGGGCACCTCTATCTCGAAAAGTTTTTTGACGAACATCGCGTCCGATCGAGAAAGCATTATCTGGGGCCCATGCGACGTCTTGTTGACCTCAAGTATATACGCGCGAATCCTGTCGCCCTGTTTATAGCGTTCTTTGGGGCATTGCTGCGACCTCGGCAATACAGCCTCCGTCTTCCCAAGGTCTATTATCAAGTCGCCTTTTTCGAATCTATGGACAAGCCCGCTCGTTATCGTCCCGACTCGTTTTTGATAGTCTTCAAACACTATGTCGCGTTCGGCCTCTCGTATCTTCTGGACGATGACCTGTTTTGCCGTCTGTGCGGCTATCCTGCCGAATTCAGCCGACTTTATATCTTTTCCTTCGCTCAATATCTTTATCTCGCCGGTAGCCCTGTCGATAGTAGCCGTTATTTCGGCCTCTTTATTCCCGAGAATCTTCCGGGCAGCGCTGGCAAGGGCAGATTCAATAGCCTTGAACAGAAACTCCTTATCTATCCCTTTTTCGCGTTCCATATGTTCCAGGACTGTTAACAATTCTTCATTCATCTTTCACCTCGTAAACACTTTTGTGAAATGTGTAAAGTTGAATGTGTAATGTCAGTGTAATGGAAATATGTGTAATGGAAAATTCGCTCTAATTAGTATTTGTTTTGCATTACACGATAATCCAGTACACCTGCTTTACACATTACACATAAAACATTACACAAAGTTGCCGTCAGTCATTTAAAACTCTAATCTCAACCGTGCCCTGGCTATCTTGTTCTTAGGTATAACGGTGCTCATCCCGTTCGACTCTATGACCACATTCTCTTTATCCATTCCGACGAGTTTCCCTTCATGCGTCTTCCTGAGGTCGATAAGCTCGAAAGTGGATATATCAAGCTCTTTACCCATGGATCGCTCAAAATCCCTGTCGGTTATTATCGGCCTGTCAAGCCCTGGGGAAGAGACCTCCAGTATATAACGGTCCTTGATCATCTCCTCTTTATCCAATAAACCGCTTAAATAGCCGCTAAGATCTTCACATTCCTTTATGCTGATACCTTCGGGCGTGTCGACCAGAAGTCTAAGGGTCAAACCTCCCTGCTCGCGCTTATAAGTGATCTCCACCAGCTCTATGCCTTTTTCCTGTAAATAGCTGTCTATCAATAACTTGACGCGTTCTGTCATGTCCATATTTTAATCCTGGATTTTTGTCCCGAAAGATGGCCATTATCAAAAATTATATGCCTCTAAAAGGTATCTTTCGGGATTAAATTAGCCCCAACACAAAGACATGCAGCAACTTATGTCGGCCTTCGGCCTTCCATAAGTTGTGGGCTAATCTAACAAAAAAAAATGGGTTTATTGAACTAAACCCACTTTCCCCCCTTTACGAAAGTATGAATATTTATACTATAATAAGGGTATCATGTCAAGAAATATTTTTTATGGACTTAAGGTGGGATTCCAGGTCCTGAGACTTGACCTCATCGACCTTTCCGGTCTTCCTGTCTTTCACTTCCACAATGCCCTTCTTGGCATTGCGCTCGCCTATAACGATCTTTATTGGTATTCCGATCAGGTCTACGTCTTTAAACTTAATTCCTGCTGAGATCGACCTGTCGTCATAAAGGACATCGTATCCGTCTTTCGTAAGGTTATTGTAAACCTCATCCGATAGCTCTTTCACCTTCTTGTTTTCCGCGTTTAGCGCCAGGATAACGATCTGATAGGGCGATATTGCCGCCGGCCAGATTATGCCGTCTTTGTCGTTTGACGTCTCTATTAGGCTTGCGATTATCCGGTTTACGCCGATACCATAACAGCCCATAACGACTATGTTCTCTTTACCTTCCTTATCGAGGAACTTCGCGTCCAGCGATTGTGAATATTTTGTGCCGAGCTTGAATGTATGGCCTATCTCTATCGCCTGCTTTATCTCTACCGGCTTTCCGCAGGAAGGGCATCCGTCGTCCCTGGTTATAACCCTCAAATCGCCGAACTCCTTTACCTCAAGATCCCTGTCCATATTGACGTTTATGAGATGCGCGTCTTTCTTGTTCGCGCCTGTGATGAAATTGACCATATTCTTAACGCTGTCATCCGCAATTATCCTGACAGAGCGGAGCCCGACCGGGCCGGAGAAACCTACCGGCGCGCCGGTCGCTTCTTCGACGGTCTTTACGTCCGCAAGTTCGAGGACTGCGCACTTCAGAAATTTTTTGACTTTAGATTCATTGGCTTCATGGTCACCCCTTATAAGCACCGCGATTATCCTGTCATCGGCTTTATATAGAAGTGTTTTGACGAGTCTCGACGGTTCGGTCTTTAGCAATTCGGAAACTTTTTCGATCGTAGTAATCCCGGGCGTCTCAACCTCGGTTATCGGCATTTTCTTCTCTTTTGAACCCTTGCCTGCCCCGCCTCTTGTTCCGGTTCCGGCGGGGCCCTTTGCCTCATCTTTACACGCCGCTACCTCTGTGCTCGCTGCGTACGAACACTTGGAGCAGACGACGATCCTGTCCTCACCCGCTTCCGACGGGACCATGAACTCGCAGGATGCGCCTCCTCCCATCATCCCGGGATCGGCTTCGACGGCGACATACGGAAGTCCGCACCTTTCGAATATACGGCAATACGCCTCATGCATCTTCCGGTAACTCTTCTCCATGCCTTCGGCGTCGCAGTCAAAGCTGTAAGCGTCCTTCATTATGAATTCGGATGTCCTCATAACGCCGAACCTAGGCCGCGGCTCATCCCTGAATTTTGTCTGTATCTGGTAAAATATCTGGGGCAGATCTTTGTAAGAGCTTATGTTGTTCGCCACAAGGTCTGTTATAATCTCTTCGTGGGTAGGGCCGAGGACGCACTCCTTGCCGTGGCGGTCCTTGAACTTTATGAGGACCGGCCCGAGCACATCGTAACGGCCTGTCTTCTTCCATATCTCCGGAGGATGTATTGCCGGCAGAAGCACTTCCTGGGCGTCTTTCGCGTTCATCTCTTCCCTTATGATCTTTTCGACTTTTTCTAGAACGCGAACGCCTAGCGGAAGATACGAATAAGCCCCCGAGACGAGCTTCCTTATAAAACCGCCCCTTACCATAAGCTTATGGCTTATGACCTCAGCGTCCTGCGGGTCTTCTTTCAATGTCGGTATAAAAGCCTGTGTCCAGCGCATAAAATAGCTTTCAGCCGTCAGCTATCAGCTTTCAGCTTAATGAATTTTAATATCTCTTTTACAAAGTCCGATTCTTTTACTCTCTTTACAATTTTACCGTTTTTGAACAGCACACCTGATTTTTTCCCGGCGGCTATACCTATATCAGCCTCTCGAGCTTCCCCCGGACCATTCACCTCGCAACCCATAACTGCGATCGTAAGCGGACGTTTAGCTGTAAGCGGTAAGCTGTAAGCTGTAAGTTTACGCTCTAACTCATTGACAATCGCTGCCAGGTTGACCTGGCAGCGGCCGCACGTCGGGCAGGATATCACGTCAGGGCCAAAATTCCTCAAGCCTAACGAGCTCAATATTCGCTTACCCGCGATCACCTCTTCTACCGGATCACCCGTAAGGGAGACTCTTATCGTATCGCCTATGCCATCTAAGAGAAGCGCCCCAATCCCTATAGACGACTTCACTATACCTTTATCATATGACCCGGCCGCCGTAACCCCCAGATGGAGCGGATAGTCGCAAAGTTTGGCCATACGCCTGTATGACTCGACCGTTGAGACTACATCTGACGCCTTAAGCGATATGATTATATCACGAAAGTCGAAATCCTCAAACAGTTTGATATATCCGAGCGCCGCGTCAACAAGAACGGACGAATTACCCTTTCCCCGCACCTTAATGACAGATCCTGAATTAACGCCTATCCTCACCGGTATCCGAGCCTTCTTCGCTGCCTTGATTACCGCCGCGATCTCGTCCGAATCGCGCATGTTACCGGGATTAAGGCGTATCTTGTCCGCCCCGCCGGCTATCGATTTGAGAGCCAGGCGATAGTCAAAATGTATATCACATATGAGCGGTATATTAATGCGCTTCTTTATCGCCCTGACAGCCTCGGCGTCCATAAGGTTCTTCACGGCGACGCGTACAATATCGCAGCCGCACTTCTCCAAAGCGTTTATTTGCGATACAACGCGGCCGACATCGGCAGTCTCTACCTTTGTCATCGACTGGATAGTGACGTCAGCGCCGCCTCCGATCTTCACTCCGCCTACATTTACCTGTCTGGTCTTTTTTCTATTTATCATCGAGTTAACCTTGACCCATGCTTGACCTACTTCTTAAAAATCCCCATTACTTTGGTCCCGATACCGAACTTTACAATATCGTTATAAAATATGAATATAGTAAGCAATATGAGACAGCTTATGCCTATATTCGTTATTATCTCCTGCGTCTTAATAGATAGAGGCCGGCCTCTCAGTTTCTCCAGCGCCAGAAATATGATATGCCCCCCGTCGAGAACCGGAAAAGGCAATAAGTTAAAGATGGCAAGCGAAGCGCTCAATATTCCCATAAGGTGAAATATATAAATAAACCCCATCCTGGCAGCCTGACCGGTCACCACGAATATTCCTATCGGACCGGTCATCGATTCTTTCACAGAGATCCGTCCTATAAGGATCGACCATAGGGCCTTATATGTCATGACAGTCAGGTTTATCAGTTTCTTCCACCCCATATTCAGTGAATCGAGAAAACCGTACTTAACTTTCTCTATCTTCTGAGAAGGGGATATCCCTATAAGGGCAACCTTGACCTCTTTGCCGAAAATATCCTTCGTCTTGCGGACTACAGGCGTAATATCTTCTTCAAATGTCTCCCCTTTTCTCTCTATTAGAATACGCATTGACCCTTCCGTATGTTTATATATGGCCTCTGTCATGTCTTCCCAGTATTTGACGTTCTTCCCATCGATGGACACTATCTTATCCCCTACGGCTAAACCGAATTTTTCTGCGGGATAATCTTTTAAAAGGCCTCCGATCTCCGTCGTCATGGTCGGGCTGCCGAACATGAATATGACGGCAAATACGATGAAAGCGAGCAGGTAATTGGTGAGCGGCCCGGCCAGTATTATCTGCGCGCGGTCCCAGACCCTCCTGGAAAGAAATTCCCACTTCTCACGTTTAAGCGCTTCATGCGGCTCATCGCCGGCCATCTTGATATATCCGCCAAGCGGTATGGCTGACAGCACGTATTCCGTCTCGCCTCTTTTTATCGACCATAACTTCGGGCCGAAACCGAAAGAAAATACCTCAACTCTTACACCAAGGCGCTTGGCCGCGGCAAAATGTCCAAGTTCATGCACAAGCACAAGAACGCTCAATACGATAATAAAATATACTAATGACAGCACAGTGACCTCGCTTCCTCTCTGGCCCACCTGTCCGCTTCAAGGACATCGTATATGGAGGGCTCACGATCTATGTTTTTATGGCGCGACAGGACTTTCTCTATGTTTTTCGGTATATCCGAGAACCGGATCTTTTTACCGAGGTACGCGCCTACCAATTCCTCATCGGCTGCACATAGGGCCGCAGGCGCAGATCCCCCGTCCCTAGCGGCCTGCCGCGCGATCGACAAGCACGGGAATTTTTTGACATCGGGCTGGCGGAAAGTTAGTGCCGCGATCCTGGAAAAATCGACGTTCCTCGCCAGGCTCTTCAGCCTGTTCGGATACGTAAGAGCATATTGTATCGGAGAGCGCATATCAGGCGCCCCCATCTGCGCCAGGATCGCGCCGTCTGTCAGCTCCACCATGGAATGGATGATAGCTTCCGGGTGTATCAATACCTCTATCTCCTTTTCATTGATATCGAACAGGTGTTTAGCCTCTATTATCTCCAGCCCTTTGTTCATCATGGTCGCCGAATCGACCGATATCTTCTTACCCATTTTCCACCTCGGGTGGCGAAGAATAAATTCTCTCGGCAATTTATCGAACTTTTTTACCGGCACATCCAGGAGAGGCCCGCCGCTTCCGGTAAGATATATTTTCGCCAGGAACCTCTCCCTGCCTTCAATACATTGGAATATCGCGCTGTGTTCGCTGTCAATAGGCACGATCCTGACATTATGTCTCCTGGCTTCGCTCTTGATTATCGAGCCGGCGCAGACAAGCGACTCTTTGTTCGCGAGGGCTATCCTCTTCCTGTGTCTGATCGCTTCGATAAGTGGTATCAGGCACACTGCACCGCTAAGCGCGAAGAGCACTACGTCCACATCGCTCCTGGACGCGATCTCTGCCAGACCGTCCATCCCGCAGACGATCCTCGTCCCGGAGGGTACGGTCCTCTTCAGCTTTTTAGCAAGCTTGTCGTCTCGTATAGCTATGACCTTGGGGAGGAAGGCGCGGGATTGTTTTGAGAGGAGCTCTGCGTTGGAATCCGCGGAGAGAGCGACTACTTCGAACCTGTCTTTCAGGCTCGATACTACCTCCAGGGCGTTCACTCCGATAGATCCTGTAGAACCGAGTATGGCTATTTTTTCCATCATTTAAGAAGTATCACTACGTAGAAATAAAATATCGGCGTCGTAAACAAAAGGCTGTCTATCAGGTCGAGAACTCCCCCAAACCCGGAAAGGTTAGCGCCTGAATCTTTCACCGCGCAATCTCTCTTGATTAGAGACTCCGCAAGATCGCCGACTTGAGCCAGAATGCCGAGAATGGCGCCCAGTACCAAAAGATGCGCGAAATGAATTTGCGGCAGGTATGGTTTGCTCGCAAACGCGCTCAATATGCTGCAGGCGAGCCCTCCCAAAGTCCCCTCAACCGTCTTGTTCGGGCTTATCCGCGGTATAAGACTGTGCTTGCCGAAAAAGTTTCCGAAAAAGTAGGCCCCGATGTCGCCCATCTTTGTGACTATTATAAGGAAAGCGACGAGACGCGTGCCGCCGGGCAGGAACTTCAGCTTTATGAAAAAGGAGAAGAACCACGCTATATATAAAAGCCCGAACAGAGTAACTGCGATGCTTGCAAGGGCCTGAGAGCTGTCCCGCCTTATAAACTGAAGAACGAAGATAAAGAGGCATGCTATGACTATAAAAAAAGGCTCAAGCGTAAAGTAGCCCTCGCTGCCCATCTGAAAATATATTATAGCCGGAACAAGCATTCCGACGATAATACCGAAATATTTATATACGAATATGCCCTTCTTTTCTACAATGTTGAAATACTCAAAGAGGCCCACCCCTATCATCGCGGACGCCAGGAGAGAGAATGCCCAGTTTGGGAAACAGAATGTCACAAGCGCCGCCAAGGTTACGATCAAAGCGCTTGTGCCTATACGCCTTGAGAGACTGTAGCTATCCACCGTACCTCCTCTCCCTGTTCTGATATTCCATAACGGCTTTTTTCAGATCGGCCTTCCTGAAATCGGGCCAGAGCTTCTGTGTTATATAAATTTCCGAATACGATATCTGCCACAGCAGGAAATTTGATATTCTGTATTCCCCCGATGTCCTAATCAGAAGGTCCGGATCGGGAAGGCCTTTGGTATAGAGCGCTCCGGAGAACATCTTCTCGTCTATTTGCTCGACGGGAACGGAACCACTTTTCACCTCAAGCGCGACAGCCCGGACTGCATCCAATATCTCCGCCCTGGATCCGTAATTTAACGCGAGATTGAGTATCATGCCGGAATTGTTTTGCGTTGAAGAGATCACGCGCCTTATCCGGTCTTGCGTAGGAGCGGGAAGCTCGTCTATATGTCCAATGACGGATAGCCTGATATTGTTCTTATTGAGAGCGGCCTCTTCTTTATCGAGATATCTGTCGAGCAATTTAAAGAGCGCGCTTACCTCGCCGGGCGGCCTCTTCCAGTTCTCCGTCGAGAAGGTATAGAGCGTAAGCACCTTTATCCCCGATTCACGAGCGGCCGTGGTTATCTCATCGACGGATTTAGCCCCTGCGCGGTGGCCCGCTATCCGCGGAAGGCCGCGCGCCTTTGCCCAACGGCCGTTGCCGTCCATTATGATCGCTACGTGTTGAGGGATGTTCTTGAACTCATTCATCGATTCTCTTTATCCGCCTTCGCCATGTATGCAGCAAGAAAGCTTGGCTTCGGCGGATTGTTTAAATATCAACTATTAGAATCCGATATCTAAACAACAATGGGGGATATTTACATCCCCCACGTTGAGCTTCCGTCTATTATCTTATGCTTGATACCTATTTTACGGTCTCCTGACCTATCTTTGATTCCTCGGCCTGTTTTGCCTCCTCAGATATCCTGCCCTGCGTCTCCTCATAAGACTTCTTGGTAATATCTTTAGGCAATATTATGATCTCGACCCTGCGGTTCCTGGCCTTGCCCGCCTTTGTCTCATTCGACTCTATGGGCCTGAATTCGCCGTACCCTATAGCCGACAGCCGCTTAGGTTGTATTCCGCAGTTGTCTATGAGGTAATGCAATACGCTCGTTGCCCGCGCGGCGGAAAGCTCCCAGTTCGATTTCCAACCGGAATGCTTGATCGGCACATTATCCGTATGTCCTTCAACGCCGATATCCCTGTTCGGAACGCTTTCTTGCAGGACGCCGGCGATCTTGTTCAATACGGGATGGGCGCTCTTTTTCAGCTTCGCCTTACCCGAATCGAACAGGACATCGTTAGTCATAGTTATAATGAGTCCTCTCGACGTCTTCTCCAGGAGTACCTGATTGCCACTTATCTCTCCCGCGAGCTTATCCTCAAGCAAACGCTTGGCCTGCTCCAACTCTTCGATCTGTCCGGTCAATTGCCTTATCTTTTTCTCCTGCTCCGGCTTTCCTTTGTAAAAATTCATTGCGCAGCCGCTAATCGTAACGGCAAAGATCGCTGTCAAGAACAATAGACCTAATTTCTTCATAGCTCACTCCCTCCATTTATGTTATACGAAAAATATTATCACCCGGCTGTTTCAAAGTCAAGGATATTCCAGAACGCCCGGCCATTATGCCTTCTTTGTGAATGTCTGTTTCCTGTCAGAACCTACCGATATCAGCACTATCTGCGTTTTCAATATCTCCTGGATCCTCTTCAGGTAGTTCTTAGCATTCTTCGGGAGTCCTGCGTAAGACGTTATGCCTGTAGTATCCTCTTTCCATCCGGGAAGCTCCTCATAAACGACTTCGCAGCCGCCGAGCGCGTTAATATCGTAAAGAAAATCCTTATATGTCTTACCTTTATATCTATAAGCAGTGCCGATCTTCAGCGTATCGAGGTCGTCCAGGACGTCGAGTTTCGTCACTACGATCTCATCTATGCCGTTCACCATTACGGAGTGTTTCACAACAAGGCTGTCGAACCAGCCGCAACGCCTGGGCCTGCCTGTAGTCGCTCCGAATTCCTTCCCCTTCTTCCTTATCCTGCCCATCAGGCCCTCCGAAAACTCTGTCGGGAACGGGCCTTCTCCGACCCTCGTCGTATACGCCTTGACTATGCCTATGACCTTATCTATCTTAGTAGGGCCCACTCCTGTGCCGGTAGACGCGCCTCCCGCGGTCGAGTTCGAGGATGTAACGAACGGATATGTCCCGTGGTCGACATCGAGGAGAGTGCCCTGCGCGCCTTCGAATAATATGCTCTTATTTTTCCTGATCGCGCTATTCAACAACAAGGTCGTATTGCAGACATATCCCCTGATACGATCGGCGTAATCTAGGTACTCTTTATACAGGGAGTCGAAAACAAACCCTTCCGCGCCGTATATCTTGGTAAGGATGGTGTTCTTCTCTTCAAGTATGCTTTCCAGTTTATCCTTAAAAGCTTCTTTTTCCAGAAGATCCATTATCCTTATGCCGCTCTTTGCGACCTTGTCGGCATAACACGGGCCTATCCCTTTCTTAGTAGTGCCTATATTCTTTTTTTTCTGCTCTTTCAGCTCATCGAGCCTCTTATGGTACGGGAATATCACGTGGGCGTCTTCGCTGATGAACAACCTACCGTCGGTGGCGATGCCTTTACGCTTCAGCATCTCTATCTCTTCCAGCAGCGCCTTGGGATCAATAACCACTCCGTTGCCGATCACGCATATTTTCTTCTTGTGTAATATCCCCGACGGCACGAGATGGAGTATGAATTCCTCGCCGCCTATTACAACAGTATGGCCGGCGTTATTCCCGCCCTGGTACCTTACGATGAAATCCACCCTGGGG
>JAQUSE010000174.1 GCA_028715235.1 Candidatus Omnitrophota bacterium
AAATACACCATATTAGCCTGTTTTTCAAACGCTTCTTTCTTTTTGCATCCATCTACTAACATGTTTTTGGCATTGAGCCGCCCGCCATCTTATTTTATATATCCGTTTATCCATGATTCTATTATTTCAGGCGTAACTTCTATATGAAATTGTAACCCATAAGCATTTTTACCGAACCTGAACGCCTGATTACGGCAGGATTTAGAATTGGCCAGGCGCACCGCACTTTTCGGTATATCGAAAGTATCTTCATGCCACTGGAAAACCTCAAGCTCTTTGGGTAAGCCGGCAAGAAATGGATCCTTTTCTCCATCACCCGTTAATTCTATTCTACGCCAACCCATCTCTTTCTCCGGGGCTTTTCTAACTTCCGCACCGCAGGCCTTTGCCAGCAATTGAGCACCTAAACAGATCCCCAGGATCGGGATCTCTTCCTGAAGGGCTTTTTTTAGAAATATGTCTTCGTCTCTCAAGAAAGGATAATCGGCTTCCTCGTAAACATTCATCGGGCCGCCAAGGGATATTATCGCTTTGATATCGCTAAAATCATCCGGTGGAAAACCTCCAGCAGTAAAATCTAGCGTAGCAAGCGTCCATTTAGTATTTTGAAAAAAACGCTCGATAGTGCCGGCGCCTTCAATTTCAACATGCTTTATGACTAATATCCGCCCTGGCATCGTTACTCAACGTCCTTAAATATCGAAATAAAGATAGAACTCGTAAGGATGCGGCCTCATTCTTACCGGATCTATCTCTTTCTTTCTCTTGTACTCGAGCCATACATCAATGACATCTTTCGTAAAGACACCTCCCTTAAGCAGATATTCATGGTCTGCCTCAAGCGCATCGACAGCACGTCTCAAAGATGACGGTACTGTGGGTATCTTCAAAAGCTCTTCTTCGCTTAAGTCAAATAGATCCGTATCTGTTGGGTGTCCTGGATCGATCTTGTTCTGTATGCCATCGAGGCCTGCCATCAGCATCGCGCTGAATGCCAGATAGCCGTTACAAGCGGGATCGGGCGGACGAAATTCTATTCTCTTCGATTTCGGACTGTCAGAATACATTGGTATCCTGACAGCTGCGGAACGGTTTCTTGCGGAATAGACTAAATTGACCGGTGCTTCGTAGCCGGGAACCAGTCGCTTGTATGAATTGGTCGTCGGTGCGCAAAAAGCCATTAGCGAGTTGGCATGTTTCAACAGCCCCCCTATATAATATTTTGCCGTTTGACTTAAGAGCGCATAACCGTTCTTGTCGTAAAATAAGTTTGTGCCGTTTTTCCAAAGGCTTTGATGACAGTGCATGCCTGAACCATTATCCGCAAACAGTGGTTTTGGCATAAATGTCGCTGCCATTCCGGCCTTCTTCGCCATATTTTTTATTATATATTTATACAGGAGAAGGTTGTCTCCCATCTTGAGGAGCGTATCAAATTTCATATCAATTTCGCATTGACCGGCAGTTGCGACTTCATGATGGTGAACCTCAACATTTATGCCGGACTCAATCATCTTAAGAATGATCCTGCTTCTTAAGTCCTGGATAGAATCATGCGGCGGGACCGGAAAGTAACCCTCTTTAAATCTGATCTTATATCCGAGGTTCGGGTTCTCTGCCCTGCCGGTATTCCAGTCCGCTTCTTGCGAATCTATAAAATAGTACCCCGAGTTCTCTGTCTGGTCGAACCGGACATCATTAAAGATGAAGAACTCGGCCTCGGGGCCAAAATAGATAGTGTCGGCTATACCCGTTGTTTTAAGGTATTTTTCCGCTTTCCTGGCTATATACCGGGGATCACGGGTATAGGCTTTTCTTGTCAGAGGATCATAAATATCGCATATAATGCTTAATGTCGGCACTTCACATGCAGGGTCGACTATTGTAGTATTCGGATCCGGTATTAAAATCATGTCCGATTCCTGTATCTTTTGAAAACCCCGTATTGAAGAACCGTCGAAGCCGATACCGTCAACCCAGATAGACCTCGTAATATCATCCATATCCAGCATCTCTCTTGCCGGGATAGAAAAGTGCTGCCACAATCCTGGTAGGTCGTTAAACTTCAGATCGATTATCTGGATATTCTTATCTTTTATTAATTTTAAAACATCCCTCGCGGCTTTTTCGTTAAATGAACCGTTTATAAGCGGATTTGACAACTTAACCTCTTTTTTTACTTCTTTTTTCTTATTCATAACTATTTTCTCCTTTTATTTAATCATCCACACCGATGGGCGCCCCTTATTCATCCTTTAAAGAGCCGTCTCGCCTTTTTCTCCCGTTCGTATACGCACGGCATTTTGTATGTCTGAAATGAATATCTTCCCATCACCCACATCCCCCGTCTTTGCGGCTTCTACTATGGTCTTGACTATCAAATCTACATCTTTATCGTTCACTACAACATCGACTTTCCTTTTTGGGAGAAGCTCCAACCGGTACTTTTCTCCCCTCCATTGCTGTACAACCCCCTTCTGTTTACCATGCCCTTCGATTTCGCTTATCATTAATCCGCCGCATCCGGCCTTTTCAAGGGCATGGCGTACCATTTCCAGTTTTTCGGGACGTATAACCGCTTCTATCTTTTTCATTTTATGCCCTCCTATTTTAAGAGTTATCTCCGTTATGGAGCCCTGAGAATGAATATGCCGGCTTTCGGCTAAGGAATTCCGGATAAGCTGAATTACCATGTTCACCTATATCCAACCCCTCGATCTCTTCTTGTAGACTCACTCTCAACCCCATTGTGTGTTTTATAACTATCCATCCGGCAAGTGACACCAGAAAGACAAACGCGCCGGCCGCGATAACACCGCTTAACTGTGCCATAAGCAGTTTCATGCCGCCGCCGAACAATAACCCGTTACCGGTAGCAGTCCCGGTAATCTTATCTTGAGCAAAAAGTCCCACACATATAGTGCCGAATACTCCGTTTACAAGGTGAACGGACAAAGCACCTACGGGGTCGTCAAGCTTTGCCCTGTCAAACGTGATAACTGCCAGCACCACCAATATACCGGCTATCAATCCTATTACAAGAGAGCTCATAACGCTGACAAAAGCACATGGAGCAGTTATCGCAACTAATCCAGCAAGACATCCGTTTAGGGTCATGCCAAGATCCGGCTTTCCTAATAATATCCAGGAAAGTATCGTAGCGCTTAATATTGCCGCGGCCGCCGCTGTATTTGTCGTTATGCAGACATGGGCTATTGCCGCAGGATCAGCAGCCATGGTAGAACCCGGGTTAAACCCGAACCACCCAAGCCATAACACAAACGTCCCGATCGTCGCTATCGACATATTGTGTCCGGGTATTGGATTTATTTTACCGTTTTCTGAATATTTTCCAAACCTCGGCCCCAGGACTATAACCCCGGCTAATGCTGCCCAACCTCCGACCGAATGGACTACGGTAGAACCCGCGAAATCAAACATGCCCAGCTTCGAAAGGAATCCCCCGCCCCATATCCAATGTCCAACTATGGGGTATATGAACATGACAAGAATAAATGAAAATACTATAAAGGAAATATACTTTATTCTTTCAGCCACAGCTCCAGAAACTATAGTAGCAGCTGTTCCGGCAAAGACAAGCTGGAAAAAGAATTTTGCCAATAACGGAACCCCTGTCCAGGCTAACGCGGTGTATACTCCTTTATAAGCCTCGCCTGTTGACGGCGAATTGTCCGCTCCTCCTAAGAAGAAGAGCCCCTTCAGACCTATAAACGGGTTTCCGTCGCCGAACATGAGCCCGTACCCTACGGCAAGGAATCCTATCGAGGCTATGGCGAAGACTATAAAGTTCTTCGATAAGATGTTCACGCAATTCTTCGCCCTGGCAAACCCCGCCTCCACCATCGCAAATCCGAGATTCATAAAAAATACAAGCATCCCGGTAACTAAAACCCACAGCGTATCAAGAACAACTTTTGTATCCATACATAAACTCCTTTCTGCGCAAGACTAGAACTTAGCTGCGACTTCAGCTGATATAGTACTTTGGTTATTTGAAGAGATCTTGTCTCTTAAAAACGCCTGCTGGTCCGCCTTATCGTATCTATACTCGAGTCTTGTTATAAGGTCTTTCCACAGCCTGAACTCGTTTGTAATTGTAAATTCGAAAAGGTTCAAATTATTTAGTGTCGGCAAACCGGCGCCATTAAGGTTGCCTGCTGTCCTAACCCCCTCGGCATCCCGAAAATACTCGGCCCTTCCTGCTAAAGACCACCAATCACGTATGTCATACTTGGCATATCCGGCAACACCATACCAGCTGGCATTCTTGTCGTTCAAGCCCAGAGAGTCACCACCGTTCTTCTCCCAGCCATAGTCGAAGTTGCCTTTTAAGGTCAATTTATCTGTTACCTTATACGTGGCCACGAGGTCTATTAAATCTCTGAAGTCCTTATCAGAGTCCGTTCTTTCAGGGCCGAATATCCCGCATATCGAAAATGACAACGGATC
>JAQUSE010000175.1 GCA_028715235.1 Candidatus Omnitrophota bacterium
GGGTATCATAGCGAAGGCGCCTGTGACCGGCTACACAAATCTCGTGGGCGCTCTATCGATATGCGGCATGCCGCCGCTGGGCGGGTTCTGGAGCAAACTTATAATCATACTTGCGAGCATACAGGCCGGCCGTCCCGCGCTTGCTTTTATAGCCGCGGCCGTCAGCATATTGACGCTGGCCTATTATTTCAGGGCCCTTACGCCCGCGCTATTCGGCCGTGGCGGGGCCGACAGGCTTTATGACTCAGAATCGAAGAGGCTGTCATGGTCCATGGGCATGCCTATGGTAGTGTTAGCGCTCCTTACCGCGGTAAGCGTTCTTATGCTTTTGCCGGGCGCGGGACTGACTTTTCTTAAAGACGCGAGCGCGGTCCTCGCGAACGGGAAAGATTACGCCGCTATTATCGCCGGGGTATTGAAATGATGACGAATATATTATCGTTCCTCCTATGGTTTGGCGTATGGATGCTTTTGACGTGGCCTCCGAGCGCGGCCAACGCCGTCATAGGGATCTTCGCGTCCGCTATAGTATCTTTCATCACATCGGACATGATACCGCCGAAAGTCTCGCCGCTTCGGAACCCGCTTCGCTATCTCTGGTTCATCTATTATATAATTATATTTTTGTGGGAGTGCTTAAAGGCGAATATCGACGTGGCTTACAGGGTGATCCACCCGGGCCTGCCCATAAGGCCTGGTACACTAAGGGTGAAAACAGGACTAAAGTCCGACGCGGGCCTTACGTTCCTCGCGAATTCTATAACGCTGACTCCCGGAACGACGAGCGTCGATATAGATAAAGAGAACGGTTATATTTACGTCCATTGGTTATCGGTGAAAGACGGCCTTCCCGGGAACAGGCTGCCTGTAGCCGAAAAGTTCGAAAATATATTGAAGAGGATATTCGAGTGAAGATAAGTAAGTCTATGCGTTGGGTGATGGGGCTCGTCTCGATACTTGCGGTTGCGGGGGCCATAATATTCATGCCGGTCCCTTCCATGCTCGAGTGGCAATCGAATTTCCTGGCGCGCAGTTTTCTGTGCCTGATCTTTTCCGCTTTCCTTTGTCTCTATCGCCTTTTGAGGGGGCCGAGCGCTCCGGACAGGGCGGTGGCGATAGACATGCTCGGCATACTGATAGTCGGTTTTTGTGCGGTCTTAAGCATACCGACGGGGCGGGACTGGTATATAGATGTAGGCATAGCATGGGCGCTGCAGAGCTTCATCGGCATTATGGCGCTGGCGAAATACCTGGAAGGAAAAGACCTCGATGAATGAAACTATAGGCAGCGCATTGGTAATCATAGGGATCCTGTTCGACTTCTTCGGATGTCTGGGACTCATCCGTTTTCCCGATGTCTATACCCGCCTTCAGGCCTCGGCAAAGTGTATCACGATGGGGACATGCGGGATACTCCTGGGCCTGCTCGTTTTTAAAGGATTTACGGCTACCGGATTAAAAGCGCTTCTTTGTCTCGTGTTTATAATACTGACTGCGCCGGTGTCGGCGCATGCCTTGGCGAGAGGGGCATACCGCTCGGGTGTTAAACCATGGGAGGGAACAGTTATCGATGAGTACAGAGACGATTGCGAAAGGTGAGAGTCTGATCATGGATATAAAAGTGATCCGGGATATGGCAGTATCGATGGCTGATAAAGTGTACGACATGCTCGAATTGACGCAGAAGGGCTTCATGGAGCACAAGACCGAATTCCTTGCGAGCGCCATGAAGATAGAAAATGAGCTTAACGCCATGGAGAAGCTCCTCACCAGGAGCATCCTGGAGTTGTCCGGGGAGTCCCGTAAGAATGAAAAGGACCTCGTTGCCCTGGAGCAGATGGTTGAGATGTTCGAGAGGATGGGGGATGAGGCGGCGAACCTGGTAGAAAGGATCGAAATAAAGATACACGAGAAGCTCCTTTTCAGCGAGGCCGGCGTCGAGCAATTCAACGAGACGTATAACGCGATGAAACAGTCTGTAAATATAATGAGGGATTTTTTAAAAGCGAAGAATTCTATATTGAAGAGAAGGGTTATAGATAACGGTTTTCATGTCAAGGAGCTGGTAGAGCGTTACCGCAAAGAGCACGCCAACAGGCTCGTCAGGGGCATGTGCACGCAGATGGGGGCCAATATGTATTTCGATATGCTCGACTTTACCGGGAACCTGGCGAGACACGCGTCGAATATAGTGAAGCTATTCTAAGGTAAGGCTCAATAATGCGATATCCTAAACTCAGGGAATTAACAGAGGCGATAACGGCGCTCGTCAAAGGCCCTTACACGACGAAATATCCGTACAAGCCGCATGAGCCCGCGAAACGGTTCCGCGGCAAGCCGGAATATTCGAACGAGGGGTGTATTGCCTGCACCGCCTGCTCGCTCGTCTGCCCGGCCAGGGCCATAGAGTTCAGGGATACGCTGTCCGGTAAGACGCCTACGAGGAGGATGATCCTGCATCTGGATGAGTGTCATTACTGCGGACAGTGCAGCGCGCTTTGCACCACAAGGGACGACACGCCGCCAGGGATAAAACATACCACGCAGTTCGATCTTGCGGGATTTGACAGGGCGAGCATGGTATCCACTACCGAGGAGAAGGAACTTGCGATATGCGAGGTCTGCGGCGATGTCGTCACAGCTAAGGCGCATCTTGAGTGGATAGCGAAAAAACTGGGGCCGCTTGCCTTTTCGAATCCCACCTTATTTATAACGACCCTGAAGAATATGGGTTTTGCCGATAACGTCCTGCAGGCTGCGCGCGATTATGCCCTTAGGCCCGACAGGATAAAGGTTCTCTGCGCAAAATGCAGAAGAAAAGCCACTCTTGAAAAATTATGACCCCTGCGTGAACGACGGATTGAGAACAGAACTTAAGGCAAGGATCAAAGGCAGTGTCGCGATAGTAGCTATCGGTAATATCTTAAGAGGCGACGACGGGCTCGGCGGAAAGATCATAGAACTTTTGAGGTCAAGGAACGTAAAAGCGGCGCTGTTCGATTGCGGGACGGCGCCGGAGAATTATATATTCCCGATACTCTCGACTTCCTGCGATACAATTATATTGATCGACGCCGCGGACCTCGGCATCAGGCCGGGAGAGGCCAGGGTCGTAGGGTTAGAATCCATATCAGGCGTAAGCTTTTCCACGCATAACCCTTCTCCGCGGTTATTCACAGACCTCCTTAAGACAGGCAGGGATGATCTTAATATTTTCGTTGTCTGCGTCCAACCCAAGAGCACGGTCCTCGGGCAGGGCTTAAGCAAAGAGGTGCTGGAAGGTATCGGCATCCTGGCCGATGCCCTTGCCGATGTGCTGAAGTAAGTTCTTTTCCCGGTGCCGCGATGAGCAAAATAGATGTTTTGATCGAAGAATTGGTATATCCGCCGGGAGCGCCCGACGCCTTGAAGACCCTCCGAAGCCTTCCTTATTGTTTTTTCCTCGATAGCGCGTCAAGCCCCCGGACGCTCGGCAGGTATTCCTTTTTAGGCTGCGATCCTTTTCTCATATTCAGGAGCAAAAGAGATCTCATAGAACTGGAATGGTCCGGCGGAAAGACCGAGACGTTAAGGTCAAACCCGTTCGATGTATTACGCCGCCTGTTAAAAAAATATACCGTTGTCGGATCCGATGATAGGGTGCCGTTCGTTTCCGGCGCAGTCGGGTATTTCGCCTATGACCTTAAAGATTTTGTCGAAAAGCTGCCTGACAGCGCATGCGATGACCTGGACCTTCCGGATTGCATATTAGGTTTTTACGACACTATCGTAGCTTATGACAACCTGACCGGCAGGACGTACATAGTGAGTTCTGGGCTTCCTGAACTGGGCCCTGCCGCGAACGACCGCCGCAAAAAGTCCCGCCTAGGCTTCTTCAAAGAAAGAATATCGGGCAGTTATTGCAGCAAGACAGAATTCGCGGCGGATACCGAGCCTATCTTAGAGTCGAATTTTTCGAAGGCCTCCTATATCAAAGCTGTAGAGAAGGCTAAGCGCTATATAAAGAAGGGCGATATATACCAGGTAAACCTTTCGCAGCGGTTTCACGCGCATGCCGGTATTGACCCGCTGTGCCTTTACTCGCGCTTAAGGCAGGTAAGCCCGGCCCCTTTTTCGTCGTTTCTGGGATTTCGCGAAGTATCGATTGCCGGTTCCTCGCCCGAGAGATTTTTGCTGAAACGGGGGAGATACATCGAGACGAGGCCCATTAAAGGGACGAGGCCGCGGGGAAGCGATACCATAGAAGATTCTCTCCTGGCGCAGGAGCTGGCGCGGAGCCGCAAAGACCGCGCTGAACATATTATGATAGTGGACCTTGAGCGGAACGATCTTGGCAGGATATGCGTTTACGGTTCTGTGCGGCCCGCTGATTCCTTTGTCCTGGAGAAATATTCGAATGTATTCCATCTGGTGTCGACAGTAACGGGCGTTCTGAATAACGG
>JAQUSE010000176.1 GCA_028715235.1 Candidatus Omnitrophota bacterium
AGGGTGGCAGAAGGGGCAATCAACGCTTGTCAGTAGCCGGTATACGACGACGGCTGTCAACGATCCTGATTGGGGGATCTTACAGGCGCAGACAACGACCGGCGGGAATTTTGTACATGGAAACCAGAATGGCTGCTATACAACGACTGCCACGATTGATTTGAGCTGGGGCGTGGTGTTATCGACGACCACGATCGGCGAAGGATGGCAAAAGGGAGATAGAACTCTTGTCTCGAGCAGGTATACAACAACAGCGCAGAACGATCCTGACTGGGGTATCTTACAGGCACAGACGACGGTTGGCGGGAATTTTGTGCACAACATTCAGAATGGATGCTATACCACGACATCAACGATCGATCAGAGTTGGGGTTCTGTACAATCCACGACCACGATCGGAGAAGGATGGCAAAAAGGGGTGCCAACACTTGTCTCGAGCCGGTATACCACGGCAGCGAAGAACGACGATACCTGGGGGATACTCGAAGCGCAAACGACCTATGGCGCGAGTTTTGTCCCGGGCGGACAGACTGGCTGCTATACGACAACATCAGATGTCGATCATTCCTGGGGTATTGTTCTTGGGACTGAAACACTTGGGAAGAGCTGGTTAAGACTAGACCCAACCAAGGTGACCGGGCGCTATACGACACGCGCAACCAACGATTCGACATGGGGTATCTTGTCATCGCAAACGACATGGGGAATAAGTCTTTCACACGATGCGATCACCGGTAAGTACACGACAACATCGACCATTGACCGTACCTGGGGGATTGTCCTGGGATCGGCGACAAACGGCGAGTCAGGGCGCGGGTATGGAACGGGTACGGTATATGTAACAGCAATGTACGAAACTATTTCGACCAATGACGAAACATGGGGTATCTTACAGGCCCAGACTACCGGCGGAACATCCTTTAACAGCGTAGGTGTTACCGGCCGCTACACAACAACCCTTGATGCTATTAACAGGTTCTGGGGTATTATTGAAAAGACCAAGACAGTCGGGATATCGCTTAAACGCGATAAGATGGTCGGTCAATATACGACGGTATCATCAAATGATATAACATGGGGAATTCAGAAGAATTCTCATACCGACGGAAATTCGCTGCGCTATCTCGAAAATGACCCGACATCGTGTAAGATCATGGGCATGTATTCGACCGATGCGGAATATGACAACTTTGGCGTTCAGGTATATTCCCAGACGCGTGGGATCAGCAATACCATAGGCCATAATACGGGTTATGAAGAACTTGCCGGAAAATATACGACGACAAGTTATGCGTCTGACTTTGACGAATACGGCTTGAGTAAACACTCATATACTGAGGGCATATCGTATAAGATGAACGGCCAAAAGATAGCCGGTGAATATTCTACCAATAGTTATTTTACCTTTGGTGTCCAGACATCGAGCACGACGACAGGTGTATCGTACCGTCAAAGTAATGGAGTGCGAGGCACAATCGCAGGCAGTTACACCACTGAATCGCGCTCTGATGTCACGTATGGCGTGGCTATTTATTCAAGGACTATAGGCCAAAGCTATGACATGCAACATTATCTCGTGGGGATATATACGACCATTTCGGGTTTTTATGCTCCTTATGGTAATGAGCTGCCTGCCGATGTGGCATTCCTTGACACGAATCTCAATGGTGTTCCTGATATCGTTTTCGATTACGATCCGTGGGGCGATATGCAGGCATCATTGACGCTCGGCTATAGCGAAAAAGACGGGATCAAGACCGGCTCGTACTCGACGGCTACCCTCTATGAAGACGGCTATACGACGAGAAGCCTTACCAGCGGACGGTCGGAAAAGAACGGATGGATGACAGGAGAATACGTTACTGATTCTGCCTTTGATTATTGGGGCAATACGAGCGCTACGACTACGGTCGGTGAATCATGTAAAGAATATATGATCGGCGGCGTGCGACAGGCCGATGTCAAGGGCGTCTATACGACCTTCACGAATACCTTTGACGATTGGGGCGACCAGACCATGAGCGTGACCAGGGGGGTGTCCAGGAATTACGGCATTGACCTGGAAACGTACGAAAGTGTCAATACCTATCATAATGGCCTTACGGTCAAGACCACACAGCATGGGGACCGTAATACCGGTGTTGTTGCCGATTACACGACCGAGACGTTCTATGATGCAAGCTGGGGTTATATCGTAAGTTCAACGACCACCAACCGCATGATCAATGCGACGTCTTATGCGGATAAAACATATTCCGTAGAAACCTATTATAAGGCACATCTAGCCGATGACGGCACCGTGGCCAGCCCGCATTATGATGACCGTCTCATCGATTTTACGATCACCGAGAATAACGATGAAGACCGTTATAACGGAGGGCCGGAATACGTAAGGGCGGTATATTCGTATACGACATTTACGTATGGGAGCTACTCTACACTGGCCATGTCAAAAATTACGCAGAATGATTTTAAACATACCGCGACGTATTACCGGCAGAACCAGCTTATAACGTATGATGACCAGGACCGTATTATCGATTATATCGAGGCTGATAGCAGCCGCCAGGACCTTGCCCAAGGCGGTCCGGGCCGTGTGAAGACGAATTATTGGTATGCAATAGTCGATATCGATGCCAACGGGCCCCGCAGCGATATGGTCGAGGTTATAGATTATACGTCTGCTAATGATTCCAGAAACAGTTTCACCTATTTCATGAAACCGGCTGAAATGAAGCTTGCGGGCCTTACCAATATATATTTTGAAGAGAATATTATCAAGGAGACCGTGCAGGATAATGAGCTCGACGATATGAGGCGGGGCGGATCCGAACGTATTAATACGCGGTATACCTGGGGTACGGCGGTCAATACCTATGACGCGGGCACAAATTCGCGTGAAGTTGCCGTCATGAAAGAGACCAGGGTCATCAACGACAGTAAAAAGACCCACACCGTCTATCTTGACGATCCTTCTGTCCTCGATGACCCGACAAAACGCGATATCTGGTACATTGAGACAAATGTTTCGTTGAGGGAACAACAGAGCGGTCTCTATACTACGACCACAAAATCGGTTTATCAGTGGGAAACGGTGCAGCCCGTGCGGAACGAAGTCCAAAAGAAGTTCAGGGTCATTAAGATGATCAAGACTATTGACGGCGATGCCAGCGACGTCGATATCCGTGATGGCCTTGATACGATACCGCCGTTATCGATCACGGTTTACCGTCAGGATCCCTATAGCGGGTACCCTGAAGACCGGGTTATCGATTATACGCAAACGTTTGATAATAGTACACATGAGGCCGGCAATTACACGATCTATTTTTACAGGCCTGAAACCCGTGTTCTGCCTCAGATGACGATCACCAAGGCGTGTACGTCGTATACAGAAACGTGTGATATTGCAGAACTCGGGCAGGAGACGCTGAAAGGCCGGCTGCGCGCCAGGACGTATTATATTCTCGATCCGATGTACGACGATCCTCTCTACGCGGGGACCATCAAGCCGATGGACAGGGTCGTCGTTGATTTTACCGAATCGTTCAAACGTGACGGGGAACTCAGATCGGTCCAGCACTACTATTATGATTCTGCTCGTGCCATTTCAGCTCTGTACACGACACAAACAATCTCTGACCTCAATTATCTCGGATATCCGATCGATCAGGATAACGACTCAAACCCGACATTGGACCCGACTGATACCCTGCTGGTGAAAAAAGGAAAGGTGTGGAATGCCTTTGACCTGGATTGTGTGATACGCTACTATGTCGATGATCTTTATAAACTTCTTGCCGGTATCGATGCCGAGCACATGACACAGGCGGAATTTCTTAATGCCGCTCAAACGCTGGCTGCCGATCACAATCTTTCAACGGAATTCAATACTCTTCTAGCGCTGGTGAACTTCTCGGGTGCTTATACGTCTGACGGCTTAAGAGCCAGAGAGCTGGTGCTCCGGACTCAATCAAAGAGCCAGACGGCGCTTGCGGGTTTGACGTTATACTGGGGCGATAAAGGCGACGAGCTGGTCATGCATGAAATTACCTATAAACGCGCCCCGGTGGGCGGAAAGTCAATGCTTGATTCGATTAACAATTACCTGTATAACTGGCCGGGTACGCCGAATTATATCTTATATACAACGGCACCGACGGAAGATCCCGGCGCGACAAAGTATATGATCGACCAGGTGCGCGGCAATAAGATCTACTATGAGCAGGTAAGCGGTCTTCCTGAGTCGCGCCTGCGGTCTATCATGGAATATAGCGGTTATGCCGGCAAAGAGCGTGTCGACAGCGCGCTCAATTACATGAGAGATGCGACAACCGTGTACAGCCAAACCTATTATGATTACTGGGATGACGGGCGTCTCCAGCAGATTACCGAAGCGGTAAATATGGAAACGTCCAATCCGAATTCGACGCATT
>JAQUSE010000177.1 GCA_028715235.1 Candidatus Omnitrophota bacterium
CGCTCTTCCGATCTCAATCTCCTCGACAATATGAACGGACTTTCCGCCGGAATCGCGGTAATCGCCTCTGTATTCTTCGGGATAATAATGTGGTCGAGCCATCAGTTGGAGATAGCCGTCATATCGTTCGCGCTCGCGGGTTCCTGTCTGGGTTTCCTGAGATACAACTTTCCAAAAGCCAATATCTTCATGGGTGACAGCGGGAGCCTTGTTATAGGGTTCATACTGGCCTCCATAGGAATACTGGGCAGCTGGAAGACTAATTTCCTGACGACATCTCTTGCTATGCCTATGCTTGTGCTCGCATACCCGATATTCAATACGACGTTAGTGACCGTTATGAGGCTCCTGGAAGGGCGGTCGATATTCCAGGGCGGAAAGGACCATTCGTCCCACCGTCTGGCTCTTTTGAGTTTCAGGAGACGAAAGGCTGTCCTGGTGATATACGGCATCTGTTTCATTCTCGGATTGAGCGCCCTTGCGCTCCAGAAAGCGCCTATAAAGGGGGCGTTCGCCATAATAGCTGTTGTTGTCCTGTCCCTGATTGCGCTTGGGATCAGACTCGGAATGGTGGACACAGGCAGGTTTGGCAGGAAAAAGAGAAGACTGGAAAAGAAAAAGCTCAAGGGGCGCGATGCAAAGGTTTAACAATATCTTTGATATTACGATAAAGTGGTGTCTTATTGCGATAGTCTTCTCTTCGCCGTTTTCGAAGTCTATATCGGAGATGGCGATAGCCCTGGCCATATTCGCATGGGCGCTGAAGAAAATACGCAATTCGGATTTTCGTATACATGCGGATGTTCTGAAGGTGCCCTTCATGATATTCGTAGTGACGATACTTCCTTCGTTCTTTAATTCGGCATATATGGCGGTAAGCTTCAAGGCCCTCTTCACAAAAGTATTGAAGTATGTGTTTCTGTACTTCGTTATGGTTGAATCAATAGACAGCAGGGCCAAACTTAAAGACATCTTTATCATGGCGGTCATATCGATACTGATGATAGTCGCGGACGGCTTTATACAGCTCAAGTTGGGGACAGACCTTCTTCATGGTTATCCTTCCTTTAAGGGATACATGCCTGTCCACTATGTAGATGTCGCGGCCAATTTTTATAAAGGTTTCCCGACTGCGTCGTTCCCGTACCCCAATGACCTTGCGGCATGGATATTATTGGCTATATTTCCGACACTCAGCGCCGCTATATTTGGCTTGAAGAGGCTGGGGTTGCGTTACTTCGCATGGTTCACCTCAATAGTCCTGTTTGTTCTGTTCTTTTTGACAAAGGCGCGCGGCGCGTGGATAGGGTTTGGGGTCTCTATTGTGTATATAGCTGTCTCCAAAAAGAAGATATGGCTCATAGCTATTCTGGCTCTTATGCTGGCCGTCCCGTTCTTATTAAAAATGGATATGGCGCAGCATATTTTCTCCAAGGTAAGCGTAGATGACAGGATAGGCATGTGGAAGACGGGTTGGAAGATCTTTGCGGATCATCCCATTATCGGGAACGGTCTCAATACGTTTTTCCGGAATTTTCAGAAATACAGGGATGATGCGGATAGGGGCCTGAAAGGGAGCTATGCTCATAATTGCTATTTGCAGATGGCAGGAGATACCGGGATTATTGGTCTGGGGGGATTTTTGTTTCTGGTAGCCTCATATTTTTTCTCGGTGATCAAGAGCTTGCAAAATATAGACGACAGTCTTTATCATTCGATACTTTGGGGGCTCTCCATAGGCGTCTTCGCATTCCTGGTGCATAGTTTTTTCGATACAAACCTTTATTCGCTGAACCTGGCCACTCTCTTCTGGTTCTCCATAGGGCTGAGCAGGGCTATAGCTAAGGTGGCGCAGAATAATAGCGGGGCGGATTGAAGATATGAGGATACTGATAATTAATCCGTTCGGGATCGGCGATGTGATATTTTCCACACCGCTGGTAGCGATATTGCGGATGAAGTACCCGGAGAGTTTTATAGGCTACATCTGTAACAAGAGGGCATACGAGGTACTGAAGACAAACCCTAATCTAAATAAGATATTCATTTATGAGAAAGACGATTACAGGCATATCTGGAAGAGGTCGAAGATAGGATTCCTGAAGGAGATATTTTATTTTTTAAACAAGATAAGGAAGGAGAAATTCGACCTGGTCATAGACCTTTCGCTGGGGTATCAGTACAGCATGTTCATGAAATTGATCGGGATGAGGCAACGCATAGGTTTTAATTATCACAAAAGGGGAAGGTTTCTGACCAAGAAGATAGATATAGATGGATTCCACGAAAAGCATGTCATAGAGTATTATCTCGATCTCCTCAAGCTCATAAATATAGATATCTCCGGATATAAAGTAGCGCCGAAGGTCTATACGGACTCCTCGCAGAAAGGCACAGTGGACGGTTTTTTAAAAGCGCATGGCGTTACGGATAAAGATATAGTTATTGGGATGATAGCCGGCTGCGGAGCAAGCTGGGGCGCCGACGCCGTATACAGGAGATGGGACGGAAAAAAATTCGCGCTCCTATCGGAGAAACTGATGAAGCGGTACGGAGCCAAGATCCTTATGATGGGAGACCATAAAGACGCGGATGTATGCCGAGGCATAGAAGCGTTTATGGATAGCAAGGTCATCAACCTGTGCGGTAAGACGTCCATGGAAGAATTCATGGAGTATCTTAAAAGATGCAGGCTGGTGGTGACCAACGACGGGGGGCCGCTGCATACTGCGGTGGGGCTGGGCGTGTCGACCGTCTCCATATTCGGCCCGGTCGACGAGGTCGTATACGGCCCTTATAAAAGCGACATTCTCCATAAGGTCGTGTCGAAAAGGGGTTTAGCCTGCAGGCCGTGTTACAAGAGGTTCAAGTTCAATAAATGCGATAACAGGATATGCCTGGATTCGATCACGGTCGACGATGTCATGAAGGCCTGCGAAGAGATAATCGCCGCGGGCAAGGAAAGCAGATGAGGATCGCTTTAATCTATCCGTCTATCTACGAATCCGGTTTTAATAAAGACGGGCGGGATATCATATTTAACCAGGTCCATCCGGGGCTGTGTTACCTGAGCGCAGTCTGCAAGAAAGAGGGCTTGAAGGACATAACGCTCGTGGACTTGAGAGCGCTGCGAGACTGGGATGATTTTAGAAAAAAGATACTCGAGACCCGTCCTGAGGTCGCCGGTATCACCATGATGAGCCCTGACTATAGTTATGCCATGCGATGCGTCGATATTATCAAAGAAGCGGCTCCCGCGACAAAGATAGTGGTGGGCGGATATCACCCGACCATAATGACGGACCAGATCGCCACAAATAGCAAGGTGGATCACATTGTAATAGGCGAAGGCGAGATAACATTCCCCAAGCTTTTGCGGCAGCTGGAAAAAGGGGAGACTGCGGCCCGTATTGTGAAAGGCGAGACGCCAGACGTGAATTCGCTCCCGTTTATCGACAGGGAGCTATTCGATTGCCTGGAACTACCATTCGATTTTTTCCTCCCGGTCCCGTTCTTTTCGATACTTGGAGGCAGGGGATGCCCGTATAATTGTAATTTCTGTTCTCCGGCCGGCAAGCTTATGCACGGAAGCCGCATACGCCGCAGGAGTGTAGATCACGTTATAGAGGAACTACGGTATTTGCGCGACGTCTATACCTTTAACAGTCTCCAGTTCTGGGATGATTGCTTTACAGAGGACCGAGATTGGGTGATGGAATTTTGCGAGGAATACAAGAAGAACAGATTTGGGAAGCCGTTCATCGTCCAGACGCGCGCCGATATAATATGCAAAAACCCCGACATGATGAAGGCCCTTAAGAATTCGGGGCTTGTTATGGCCCAGATAGGTTTCGAGAGCGGCAACGACCGCGTGCTGAAGTTCATGAATAAAGGGACTACGGTCAAACAGAACCTTGGCGCGGCCAGGATCTGCAAGTCTCTCGGCATAAAGGTTTGGGCATATAATATGTTCGGGCTTCCTACGGAGACGAGCGAAGAGGCGCAGGATACGGTCAGGATGATAAAAAAAATAGCGCCATACCGGTCGAGCGCGGCGTTCTTTACGCCGCATCCGGGCAGCCATTTTTACGAATATTGTAAAAAGAACGGCCTGTCGCTCATAGACCATAATGACGCTTTTGCGCGTTATCCGGAAGTGGATAAGCCTAAGATAAAGGGCGTGAACTATGACGACATGAGGAAGCTGGCTATGGCGTCGAAGGACCTATCCCCGGCAGTGAAACTGAGAATAAGGATAGAGCGGATATTCGCCCACAAGAAGAATAAAGCCTTCAGGATAAAGTTCGCCCAATGGCTTGCGAGATATCCGTCTTTAAACAAGGTGGCCGTATTAAGGATGATGAATCAGGCATCGTGAAGGGTGATATGCCGAGAGTAAGCG
>JAQUSE010000178.1 GCA_028715235.1 Candidatus Omnitrophota bacterium
TGGAAGTGAAGGCGGGCCTTTTTGATGCTTCGACTTCGCTCAGCATCGATCCTGAGCAAAGCCGAAGGATCGATAAAGGCTTGAATAAGCCGGTATTGAATTATATCTACGGGCTTGGAGGACGCGGAGTGAAGCTGGAAGACATAGAAAGTATTTACAACGACCTTGCGAGCGCCGTAAAAGGTAAAGCGATGCCTAAAGTAGTTTATCAGGGCGTGAGGGAATAATGGCGAACTTGAAAGAAATGGCCAAAGGGAAAGAGTTGTTCACCGGCGGACATCGCGCATGCGCGGGGTGCGGGGCCGTGATGATAGCAAGGCAGGTCCTCATGGCGGCGGGCCCGAATACTGTGGTAGCGAACGCGACGGGATGTCTCGAGGTCGTTTCGACGATATTCCCGTTCACGTCATGGAACGTGCCGTTCGTGCACAGCGCGTTCGAGAATGCCGGGGCCACGATAAGCGGCGTCGAGGCGCTGTATAAGTCATGGATGCGGCAGGGTAAGTATAATAAAAAACTGAACTTCATAGCCTTCGGCGGCGACGGCGGCACATATGACATAGGGCTGCAGTCTCTTTCCGGAGCGCTCGAGCGCGGGCACAATATATTGTATGTCTGTTATAATAACGAAGCCTATATGAATACCGGCGTCCAGCGCTCAGGGGCTACTCCTAAGGGAGCCGATACGACCACTGCGCCCGTCGGGAAAGTGAAGAAAGGCAA
This sequence comes from Candidatus Omnitrophota bacterium, assembly GCA_028715235.1. Lineage (GTDB taxonomy): Bacteria > Omnitrophota > Gorgyraeia > 2-01-FULL-45-10 > 2-01-FULL-45-10 > JAQUSE01. The sequence goes on from JAQUSE010000178.1 coordinate 724, forward strand.
GGAGCAGTACAGGAAGGACCTGACGGCGATAGTGATCGCTCATAAAGTGCCTTACGTAGCCCAATCTGTGGCGGGCAACTGGCGTGATCTTACATCCAAAGTAGAAAAAGCCTTGTCAATGGAAGGGCCAAAGTTCATAAACGTCTTTCAGCCGTGCAGGCTGGGATGGAGTTACGAGCCTGAATTGACGTGCGAGATGGGGCGTATGGCCGCGGATACCTGTTCGTGGCCGCTCTATGAAGTCGTCAACGGCCAATACCGCATAACCTACAAGCCCAAAGAGAAAAAACCCGTTTCCGAATGGATAAAGCTTCAGGGGCGCTTCAGGCATCTATTAAAGCCCGAGAACAAGCCTCTCTTGGATGATATACAGGCTGCGGTAGATCAGCAGTGGCAGGATTTGCTTAAGAAAGAGAACCAAAATCTGCGGGAAAACCCCGTTAAGACAGCCTGAAAACCCTTCTGTAGTCGCAATCCTTTTTATCGCACATATCGCACTGCGACTTATTCTTTAAAAATAAACCCTTGGGACCTATACCAATTACAGAAGTTATCGATTTTTTCGGGATCATCATACAGCCTTTGGTAAGGACAACGCCCGCTTTTGAAAAATCGAGCGCCTTTTCAAGCTTGAATTGCTCCTCTACGGGCCAGTCGCAATAGCCCGGGCTGAGACGCATCGATACGCTAAGTCCGTTTTTCTCGTTATCTTCGCGCAATCTCTCCTCGACGTTCCTGGCAAGCGATTCGACTGCGAGGGAACCTACCCTGTCGAGCAGGTAGCCTTTCAGATGGTCACCTTCAGCCATGTAAGAAGTGGCCTTATTTTCAATGCCGTTTCCTATTGTTACAAGTATGATATGGACACTGTCCGCGCCGCTCAGATATTTGGACAGGTATCCGCTATCCAGCTTTAGAGCGGGACCTAATATTATATATGGGGCCTTGATATCCAGTATCTTTTTCGTGACGGCCGTTAATTTAGGCGCAGTCAGAGGCCGGGCCTCTTCCAGGCACGTGTCTACACATTCAGTTATGGCTGGTTTTGAGACTCGTTCAAGCCTTATGAGGCTTGATTTGACCCAATCCCAGTTTATGGATACAGCAGGTTTCATAAGGAATATGATATTATATTAAGCTATTTTTGACCAGACTTTTCTTTATCATAATGTAATTATGTCCATGCCTTGACAAAGAGGCCTTTGTCAGGTATACTTTAAATGGACACAAAAAGGAGGGATATTTATGAGGAAATTTACTTATGCACTAATTATAGGTGTTATCGCGGCCTTATCATTGACCTGTGTATCTTTCGCCGCTGAAGGGGTAAAAAGCGTCAGCGTGGTAGAGATGAAAGGTACGGTCGAGATCATGAAGGAAGGCGCGACAGAGTGGACCCCCGCCACTATATGGATGAAACTGGGAACAGGAGATACGGTGAGGACAGAAAAAGATTCGTACGCTGACCTGAATTTTAACGGGATAGGCCAGGCAGCCCTGGTAAGGGTCGGCGAGAGCAGCTCCATGAAGGTCGCTTCTTACGTAGCTTCAGGTAACGCGGCCGACAGGAAGATAGCTCTCGACTTAAGCATGGGCGACGTGCTGGTCAAAGCCAATAAGATGAAGACCGAATCGCAATTCCAGGTCAAGACCCCGACGTCGATAGTCGGCGTGAGAGGCACAGGTTTTAAGGTAAGCGTTTCATCTGAAGAGTAATCCGGTTTTTATGAGTGATTGAAAAAAGAGGGTAGCTTAAAAAGCTACCCTCTTTTCATAAGCCAAAGGATATATGGATATTAGCGCTATAAAAAATTTCGGTGAATTCCTGTATCAGAAAGTCGTCCAGCACCGGCGCGTCGTAGGATCGATCTTGTCCCTTGTCGTGGTCCTTATAGTGGTCATGCTTTATCAAGCGAATACCTTTTCCAGGCTTGAGCTCCTTACCCTCGATTACAGGTTCAATCTTCGGCATATAAATACCAAACCCTCCGACATCGTATTTATAGATATGGCCGAAGACAGCATCGCGGCTATCGGAAGGTGGCCATGGCCGAGAAAATGGCACGCTACGCTGATTAAAATATTAGCCAATTACCACCCTAAGGCCCTGGCTTTCGACGTCATATTTTCCGAGCCGCAGGACGACGCTGATGACAAAGCCCTGGAAGAGGCCCTGAAGCAGGCCGGCATAGTATATTTTCCGATGTTGTATGATCTTGAGACCACGGATCTGAAGAACGCGTATAAAGGGCTGGGCGTTTCTTCCATACTTGAGCCTACTCCCATATTTAAAGCGCATGTAAAAGGCATCGGGCACATAAACGCGCTTCCGGATTTGGACGGCATCTTAAGAAGGGTGCCCGCTGTTATGGGGCACGATGGTAAATACACCTATCAGCTGGGTATGAAGGTGGCTTTCGACGCCATGGGCCTTACTGACAACGATGTATTCTTCGACCCGGATAGGCACCTGGTCATATTATCTATGGCCGGCGGTAAGATAATAAAGGTCCCTCTAGATGAATCCAACCAGTTGGTAATAAACTGGCAGGGTAAATGGGGAAAAGAGTTCCCTCATTATTCCTATATAGACGTCATAAGGTCTTATGCGGCCATACAGGCGGGAGAAAAGCCCATCATAGACCTCAATATATTCAAGGATAAGATCTGCATCATAGGCCTTACGGCCGCGGGGCTCATAGATATTAAACCCATACCGATAGAGAACGCCTATCCCGCGGTTGGCGTGAACGCCACAGTGCTGTATAGCATAATGGATAACGATTTCATATACACTGTGCCGAAGAGGATCAATATTCTGATACTTCTGATAGTGACGGCCGCATTGACGTTCTTCCTTTCCAACCTGCGTCCCCTTGCCGGTATGGTATTTGCTCTCATAAGCGCCGTATGTTACGGCTTAATATCGTGGTTCCTCTTCAGTTTCTTTAAGATATCCGTGGTCACATTCTACCCGATACTCGGCATCTTCGCCTCTTACGGCTTGACGGCCGCGTATACGCAGATACTCCAGAACATGGAAAGATCGCGTCTCTTCAAACAGGCGACTCGGGACGGCCTGACGCACCTTTACAATATAAGGCATTTCAACCTTCTGTTAGAGGCGGAGTTCAAGAACGTCGCGACATACAGGTTCAGGAAACTGTCGCTTCTCATGACAGACAATGATAATTTTAAGAAGGTGAATGATACCTACGGCCACCAGGCCGGCGACACGATACTTGTGGAAGTCGCCAAGATCCTTCAGTCTAAATCCAGGCAGGTCGACGTCGTTGCCAGGTACGGCGGAGAGGAATTCATAGTGATGCTGACGGGAGCGGGGGAGAAGGACGCCGCCGAAGTCGGCGAGAAGATAAGGACGGCGGTCGAGGCCAAGAAATTCAAGTTCAAAGACGTCAATTATAACGCGACGATAAGCATAGGGGTCGTGGAATATTCGAACGAGAAGAATAAAGATGAGCTTATAGGGAAAGCCGACAGCGCGCTATATCATGCCAAGCATACGGGAAAGAATAAAGTAGTGATCTTTTCGACTATCCCGGCATCTGCGGGAAAAGAGGGTGAAACCCCTCCCGCGCCGGCAGCCGGCGACGACCGCGTTTAGTTTTTTGCGTGGTTCAGTATGACGTCCGGGTAGATCGGAAGAGC
>JAQUSE010000179.1 GCA_028715235.1 Candidatus Omnitrophota bacterium
CCAACTTCCTCAGGATCAATTTTCGTATGACTTAGGTAGAAGCGAAAATTGGTAGCGGGGACTGGATTTGAACCAGTGACACGCCGGGTATGAGCCGACTGCTCTGCCAGACTGAGCTACCCCGCCGAATTTTGGCTATTATAGCATGACATAAAATATTAAAAAAGTGAAATCTTAGGTTCCCTCATGCATGCTTCCGGTGCGGTAACCCTGAAGGTCCAGCGATACATATTTAAACCCTAGATCCTTCAATTTGCGTACTATTGTCTTTCTCATTTTCACAGCTCTTGTGAGATCGCCCACACATACCTCAAGTCTCGCCATATCGCCGTGCATCCGCACCCGTATCTGCTTTATGCCCAGTCGTCTCAAATATTCCTCTGCCCTGTCAAGCCTGACCAGGTCTTTTCGCGTAATGTCGCTGTGGAACGGGAATCGCGAGGCAAGACAGGCAAAGGACGGTTTATCCCATGTCGGGAGCTTGAGCCTCCTTGAAAATTTCCGAATATCAGATTTGGTCATCCCGGATTCCAGCAGTGGGCTTCGTACGCCCAGCTCTTTTGCGGCTTTCCTGCCGTAGCGGATGTCTTTCAGGTCGTCGTAATTTGTGCCGTCAAGAACATATTTCATCCCATATTTCTTTCTTATGGCGTCGAGTCTCTTAAAAAGTTCTTTCTTGCAATAATAACAGCGATTGACTGGATTGCGTTTGAAATTCGCTATTCCGAGCTCGTCTGTATGTATCGTCAGGTGGCGCGCGCCTATCGACTTTGCTATACGTTTAGCCTCTTTATATTCAGTGTCAGGATATGTCTCGGACTTAGCGGTTACGGCAAGCACATTGTCCAGCCCAAGCGTGTCTACGGCCGCTTTAAGCAGGAACGTGCTGTCGAGCCCGCCGGAATAGGCGATAACAACCCGCCTCAACTGCCGCAACATCTTATGCAGTCGAGCCAGCTTATTCATGATTTTAGCCTCAGTGATTAAGTGATTAATTACTTTCCTTTATCCAACCTCCGCCCACAACAACATCTTTATCGTAAAACACGACCGCCTGGCCCGGCGTAGGAGCGCTCTGCGGGTCGTCGAATTCTACCTTTACCGCGCCGCCGGCTGACTTAGATACGACAGCCTTTGCCTTTTTCGCGTTATATCGTATCCTCGCCAGCGTCTTAAACGGCTTATTGATACCCTCCACCGCTATCCAGTTTAATCTGTCGGCTGCCAACCCGGTCTTCAGCACATCATTCTTTGTCCCTACAACTATCCGGTTCATTTTCATGTCTATTCCTGTTACGTAAAGCGGCTCACTATATGCCACGCCTAAGCCCCTCCGCTGTCCTATCGTATAGAAGGGTATACCCTTATGCCGCCCCAGGATATTGCCGTTTAAATCGACTATATCTCCAGGCTTTATCTTTATTCCTGTTTTTTTCATTATATAGTCAGCGTAATTAAGGTCCTGAATAAAACAGATATCCTGGCTGGACACGGTGTTGTGAGTTTTCAACTTGAATCCCTTTGCCAAAAACCGCGTTCTTGCCTTCGTTATAGCTCCCAATGGAAACAGTATATGCTTCAATTGTTCCTGTTTAAGGCTGAAGAGAAAGTACGACTGGTCTTTCGACTTGTCCTTGCCTTCTTTGAGCAGGAACCTCCCGGTCTTCTTGCTTTTCGATATATTCGCGTAATGGCCGGTAGCTATATATTCGCAACCGAGCGACTTCGCTTTTTCAAGCAGGAGCGAGAACTTTATCTTTTCGTTGCATACGACGCACGGGTTCGGCGTGAGCCCCTTCAAATATTCCCCGCAAAAATAATCGATCACTTCCCGCTTGAACTCTTCGCTAAAATCGAAGACATAATATGGAATGTCTAGGTCCTCAGCGACTGCCCTCGCCCTTGTCACAGCCTCCAGGTTGCAGCATGCCCTCCCTGCGCTTGAACCGCACTCCTCTTTCGGCCACATCCTGAATGTCAGGCCGATCACGTTATAGCCTTCTTTTTTCAATAAAGCGGCCGCTAGCGACGAATCCACTCCGCCTGACATGGCGACGGCTATCCTTGTATCTTTCGAAATCTTCATATTAAAAAAATAATATCATCTCAGATTGTCGAGGATCTTGTCTATGTCCAGATATTTCTCCACCATATCGACGATTATCTTGATCTTCTGGACGTCCTGGGGTTTAAGTTTGACGACGAGCGAATGTACCCGCGACGCTATCGCATAAGTATCCTCTTTTGTTATGAGGACCGGGATCTGGGACTTCTCCAGGTGTTTAAGGCTCCTTTTTTTCGGCATGAGGCCGCCGGAAAGGATTATGCCGGACACCCTGTAACCCTTTTTTATCTTTCCTGCATGGATCTGGCATATTGCCTCTATCATATCCTCCCTGTCGCCCGGGATTATCATAAGGGAATTGTTCTGGATAAACTGCATGGCGTCCTTGACATTCATCGCGCCGATCAACACATTATCAGCCATCTTGTCGATATATGCCGTCTCGTATAATGCCGCTATCTTCAATTCCTCCTTAATTTCACGCATCGTCGGTATGTCTAGGACCTTTTGATACGGTAATACGCCGAAGACGCTTAAGCCTTTTTTTTCCAACCCTTTCCTGACGAGCCGCGATATTCTCTCGTATTTTTCCGGCAGCACTTTGTTGACGACGACGCCGGCAAGGTCGACCTTCTCCTTGTCGAGAAGGGCCTTGTTCAGCATGACTTCATCTATAGGCTTGCCCACGCCTCCGGAAGAGATGAGCATGACACTAGCGTCAAGAAGCCTTGCTACGGTAGCATTGGAAAGGTCAAAGACGCTTCCTACTCCGGCGTGCCCCGTCCCTTCTATTATTACGAGATCGTTATCCCCGGATACCTTCTCGAAAGATTCCCTGATGAGTTTAGCGTAATCTTCTTCTGCGCCTTTGTCTATAAAACGTTCCGTAAAACCTTTTTCAATAGCGACCGGGGACATGTCCTTTATATTGCACTTGATCCCAAAGACCTCTTCGATCAATACGGAGTCCTCGTCAACCTTGTACCCCTGCTCCATCAAATACCGCTGGCCGATAGGCTTTATGAACCCTATCTTCGCGAATCGTTTCTTAAGCGCGGCTATAAGGCCCAGCGATACGGTCGTCTTGCCGTCATTCTGCTGCGTCGCGGCTATGAATATCTTCTTCGCGCTCAAACCAACGCGCCCTCCCTGAACGCCTTTATATAATCTCCGCAAAAATCGTCCATGCCCATGAGCGCGCAGGACGCCTTAAGGCTGGAGATCACGTTCCTGTCGGTGGGATCGAGTATCGCGGCGTCAAGTCCGGCATGTACGGCCATGGCGAGGAACGTGGAATTTATGAGGCTCCTGTCCGGCAGTCCGAACGAGACGTTGGAGAGGCCGCATATCGTGTTGACTTTCCCGAGCCCTTTTATCATCTGTATCGATATCAAGAACTCCTTTGCCTGGTCAGGTTCGGTCGAGATCGGGCGTATCAACGGATCGAAATAGAGGTTCTCCGGATTAAAACCTTCTTTCACGACGCGCTCTAATATATGCTTTGCGGCTTCGAGCCTTTCGACGGCTGAATGCGGCATGCCCTTGGCGTCCATGGTCAGCGCTATCAGTTTCGCGTTATGCGCTTTCGCGAGCGGTAATATCCTCTTGATCCTCGCGTCTTCGCCGGTTATCGAATTGATCATCAATTCGCCTTTGGCCTTATAGACCTTCAGCGCCCTGTCGATAGCAAGATAGTTCGGGCTGTCTATGCAGATGCTCACGTCCTTTATCTCGCTCTGTATCACGCTTATGACCCAGTCGATGTCCTGGACCTCGTCGCCTGAAGTGACGGCGCAGTTCACGTCTATGAAGTTGGCACCCCTCCTAAGCTGGTCGGAGGCTTCCTTCAGGATCAAGTTGGCATTACGCGCTTTTATGGCATCCTGGACACTCTTTCTTGTAGAATTTATCCTTTCGCCTATTATGTACATGCCGCGACTCCTTTTATTAAACCATTTTTTGATAACTTTTTTCCAATGTCTTGATTATATTTGTCAGGACATCGTTGACCGGCGTAGGTATGCCCAGGGCCTTCCCCTGTCTTACGATAGCGCCGTTTATGAAATCTATCTCCGTCCTCTTCCTGTTCAGGACGTCCTGCAGCATGCTCGACACATTGAATGCTGTCGCCTTGCACACCGATTCCACTTTCTGTATGGGGTCGTCGTACGCGAGCTTCACCCTCTTACGCTTCACTATCTTTACGGCCTCCTGGACGGAAGAGCGTAATAATTCGCGCGACTCTTCGTATTCGAGCAGCCTGCCGTTGGGGATGCGCAGGATGCCTGTAAGGGCATTGATCCCGACG
>JAQUSE010000180.1 GCA_028715235.1 Candidatus Omnitrophota bacterium
GATACCCGACGAAGATTACACAAAAGGCCGTTCCGGCTACTCCCTGAGGCTCAATTTCGACGTATCGAATCTCGGCGATTATTCTTTTTATTGGATAAAGCTCGGCAAAGAACTTACGGACAAGAAAGACGCCACCGCTCCGCTGGATCTACGGGGCTACGACTACCTGTCGTTCTGGATAAAGGGCGCCCAGGAGGGCGGGAACGTCAAAGTTGAGATGCATCAGGATATCGACAACGACGGCGTATTCATGTTCGACAGGGACCTGACGGGTTATGTCTACCTGAATGCCTATATAAAGAACGGCATTATAACGAAAGACTGGCAGAAGGTGCTGGTGCCTTTAAAAGATTTTTCCAGGATCACCGATTGGTCAAAGGCGCTGGAGCTGGTATTTGTCTTCGAGAATAAGGTAGGGAACCAGAAAGGCGCCGTATACATCGACGACATATTGTTCGGCCACAGGCAGGAGGATGTCCTTTCGGCCATAGAGATGAAAGAGATAGCCGCTCCGGTAGAATCCAGCTTTACCGTAAACGGCACAGGCGCGAAACAATGCCCCGCTTTTAGCAGTATGAATACACTCGAAATAAAGGCCGAAAGCCTGAATGAAAACCCGTTCCTTGAAAGTGTCAGGTTCGAATACAGCATCGATAACGGCAACTATAAGACGATAGGGGCGGATTACGATGTGAGCAAGAAAACATATAAAGTGGACTGGCAGCTGGATAACACCAGGGAGCCGTATAGTTACAAGCTGCGCTCCGTCGCTACGGATATCCGCGGCAACGAAAAAGCGACAGGTGTTTTAATAGAGTGCGGCGTCAAGCCGATGACCGACGACGAATTTCTGAACCTTGTGGAGAGGAAGGCGTTCGAATTCTTCTCCGAGCACCAGGACCCTAAAACAGGGTTATTCGCCGACACGTCCGGCGGAGGCGACGCGAGCATAGCCGCGACAGGGTTCGGCCTCGCGGCCCTGTGTATAGGCGTCGAGAGGAATTGGATAGACAAAGAGACCGCCGGGAACCGCGTCGCGCTTGCCCTTAATACTTTCCTGCCGCAGGCCGGCCGGGAGGAGCCCATGGCGGAAGGAAGATACGGATTCTTTTATCATTTCCTTAATATGCACAACGGTAAGCGCGCCTCCAGGAGCGAGATATCCACGGTCGATACCGCTATATTGGTAGCGGGCGCAATCACGGCCGGAGAGTTTTTCGGCGGGGAGGTTAAGGACAAAGCGAACTTTTTATACAGGAGGGTCGAGTGGGAGCAATTCCTTGATAAAGAAGAAGGGCCGTGGCGCAACCTGTTTTCCATGGGATGGTCTCCCGAGCGCGGTTTTCTTGAATCTTACTGGGATTATTATACGGATGAAGTCCTCCTAATATCGCTTTTGGCCATCGGGTCGCCGTCGCATCCCGTCAATCCGGATACGTTTTACGCCTGGGCCAGGAACAAGGGATCTTACGGCGAAGGCAAACCTTTCATATACAGCTGGCACGGCGCGCTCTTCTCTTACCAGTACGCGAATTGTTTTTTCAATTTTCAACGTCTCGTCGATAAGCAGGGAGTGAACTGGTTCGAGAACTCGACCAACGCGACTCTGGCCAACAGGCAGTTTTGTATAGATAACGCCGAAAAACATAAGGGATTCGGCCCGAACAGCTGGGGCATAACCTCTATGGCAAGGCCGAACGCCTATACGATGCATTTCGGCGTTCCTCCTACGGGAAGCGGAGAGCCTCAGTTCGACGGGACGCTTTCCCCTACAGGGCCGGCGGGGTCGATCGTATTTACGCCCTATCCTTCTATGTCGGCCCTGAAATATATGTACCTTAATTATCCGAAATTATGGGGCCAGTACGGTTTCAGGGATTCATTTAACGCCGACCTTAACTGGTATGCCCCGGCCTATTACGGGATAGGCGAGGCGATGATCCTTATTCCCGTGGAGAACTTCCGCTCCGGGTTTATATGGAAAAATTTCATGAAAAATAAGTTTGTGAAAGAAGCCCTGGACAAGGCGGGGTTCGTAAAAGAAAAATAAGGAAAGATAAATATGAAAAACATATTGCTCCGCGTAGCTGTAACAGCGTTATTTTTAACCATAGGCGCAGGCTCCGGTTTTTCGCAGGAAGCGCCTGCCGCAGGCGCCGCGCCTGAGAGAAAACTTAACCCCACAGCGGATTTTGACGGCGACATAGCCAGGATGCTCAGGACTGACGATGAGGGGCAGGCCATGGCCGCGTTTGAAGGAGCGCTTTCTAAATGCAAGACGTACGACGATTACGAAAAGTTCGCCTTGGATATGAAAAAAGCGGTAGCGGATAAGCCTGACCTGAAGCGCGCAGACATATTCTATTACGCGATAGCGCGGATAAGGATCGACCAGCTCTCTTTCCTTTCGAAACAGAACGATATCGAGTCGGGCAGGCTCTATATGAACGTTAATGAGGCTTACCGCAGCGAAGCTATCGATTATCTGGGCAAGGCAACGGCCGGGACAAAATCAAAGGACTTGTTGCTGGATATCAATTTCCTGAAATTCCTGATTTTGAAAGAGACCTTCCAGCACCAGAAGATAGACGCTTTTCTCGATGAGGTGGCAAAGGAGATAACCTCGTACAGCTCCGACGCTTCAAAGAACAAGGACGTACTGGCCCGCATGGAACAGAAATTCAAAAATAAGGGGCTTTCGGATTACGCCATGAAACTTAAGCTGATATATGTCGCGAAAGTAAGCCCCGAAGCCGCCGAAGAGATCTTCGAGGACATGAAGAACGGGGCCGACCGCGCGTTCTCGCAGGGAAACACGAAAGAAGCGGCCATGCTGTATGATCAGTATATGAAGTCGGGCCGGCAGTACTTTAAGAAAGAGAAATGGGCCGGCGGCGTGATGGAGATAGCGGAGAAGTATTTTTCCGCCACAAGATACAGGGACGCGAGAGGCTATTACGAATTCTATCGCGACAATTACCCTGACTCCAGGGTGATCGACTACTGCGATTACAAGATAGGACTGTGTTATTATAATGAGAAAAATTTCCCGCAGGCAATATCGGCATTCGAGAGTTTTATCAACAGGTATAAAGGCGGCGTATGGTTCGACAGGGCGTTCGAGGCCCTGTGCAGGCTTTATTTCATGTCGTATACGAAAGAGAGCGCCATAACGAGCCTCCAGCGGCTCATTGATAATTATTATCGCAAGAATATAGGCGACTACGCGCGGCTATTGATAGCCATATTGCACTACAACGACCATGAATACGACATCGCCATACCTATATTAAAGAAGATACCGCAGGACTGCGTATATTTCAATGACGCCGATACGCTGTTGACCGACATCAACGATATAAAGAAAGAGAAGAAGCAGCCCTCTTACAGCTACGGCACAAAGGATACCTACAAAGTATGGGAGCAGTATATGCCGACAAGCTCCGAGCTGGCCCCTTACGAGGCTAACGGCCCCGCGGAATTGCTGAAGATATTCAAGAAAGACCAGGATGTAAAGATAATACCGGACGGTGTTAACGAGTCCGGGATCCCCGAATACAAATTAAAAGGCGGCACAAAGATCAAACTGGTGCTGGATCCTCTCGCAGACCTCGACAGGTATATGAATTATCAGCAGGACCAGGAAGACATAAGCAGGCTGCCGAAGAAACTGGATGAGGCGGTCGAGAAGGACCTGATTTCGATCAGCTGGAGCTGCGAAGGCGGGAAATTCTCCGACGAGAACGAGACAAAGATAAAGATATGGGAGGCTCCTTCGGCCCCGGGGTCGTACAAGATCTCGGCGATCGTAGATGACCTCGGCCTGGTGCGCAAGCCGGACAGGGGTTTGAGGAAAGACGCCGCGAAAGAGCTGGTCGTCATAGTTATTGTCGGGTAGGGCATAGGAGAGATCTGGTAATGAGAAGATTGCCGTTGGCATTGTCCATGGCCGTGATCACAGCATGTTTTATCGCTCAGAGCTCTTGGAGCGCCGGAAATAGGGACGCCGCGCCGCCGCCCAGCCGCGTCGTCATCGCGGATTTTAACAGGGACAACCTGCAGAATAACCTGAACGGCGAATCGGGCACGTGGGTCATGGATACGGAAGACAAGAACCAGTGGGTCAGGGCATCCTTGGACGGCATCGTAAGAACCGGTGACCGCGGCTCTTCCCTGAAGCTTGAATACAGTGTTAACTCTCCCAATGGCGCGACCGACGGGTTCTGGACCAAACTCGGGTCTTTTGACGCAAGCTCGTTCGATCATCTGGAATTCTGGGTCAAGGGCGACGCGAAGAAAGGTTTCACCGGGACATTTAAGGTCGA
>JAQUSE010000181.1 GCA_028715235.1 Candidatus Omnitrophota bacterium
GGAGACGACGCCGAGAAGAAGGTAAAGGTCCTCTCCGGCGGCGAGCGCAGCCGGGTTCTGTTGGGAAAGATACTCGCGGCGCCTTCAAACATCCTTTTCCTGGATGAGCCCACGCACCATCTTGACATCGAATCCTGCCAGGCGATGATGGATGCCGTGCGGGATTTCGAGGGAGCGGCGCTTGTAGTGGCGCACGACGAGCATTTCCTGAACGAAGTGGCGACGAAGCTGATCGTCTTCAAGAACGACAGGGCATTCCTGTATCCGGGTAATTACCGGGAGTTCCTGGACAGGATCGGATGGGAGGACGACGAAGGTTCGCCCGCCGCAAAGGCTGAAAGCTATCCGGAATCTAAGCCTGTCCAGCCTCAAGCCCCATCCGGCCGGGCCGGCGCGACGGAAACCAAACAGCGGCTGTCAGGATCGACCGGGCCGAAAAGCCCGCCGGAACGCGCACCGAAAGGGCATGATAGTAAGATGTCTCGCAAGGCCCGCGCTGAGTTTATCGCTATGAAGTCGAAGGTTTTAAAGCCTCTCGAGGCGAAGATCAAGAGCCTGGAGGATGAGATAGTATCTTCCGAGGCAAGGATGGCTTCCGTGAATGAGGAGCTCGCGAAATCTTCTAAACTAGGCGGCCTCGGAGCCATCCGGAGAAGCGAACTCTCGAGAGAATTGAAAGAACTGGCGGATAAGATCGACTCCTGTTATTCTCGACTCGATACGACGATGAAAGAGTATGACGCCGTGAAACGGAAATTCAGCGATGAAATATAAACACGCCCTGTTCCTGAATCCATATATCGAGAACACGGCGACAAGCATAATGGGGCTATTTCCGCCAACAGGCCTTGAATATGTGGCCTCCAGCGCCGAGGGCCTTGCCGATAAAATAACTCTTCTCGACCTGCGATACGAAACGGACCTGTGCGATACCGGTAATCTGATCGATTTTATACGCAAGGAGATCGATATCGTATGTGTCAGCGTCGGTTGGGATCGCCAGTATGAAGAGATCTGCGGCCTGTTGAATACGCTGCCGGATAATATACCGCTGATAGTAGGAGGGTATAAAGCCACGGTAGAGGTCGAGGAACTTTTTCGAGCCTGTCCAAAAATAGATATAATTGTCAGGGGTGAGGGTGAAGAGACTATAAAAGAGATATTAAAAGGTACACCGCGTGAAGATATTTTGGGCATCTCCTACAGGGGAAATCAGGGGATAGTCCATAACGCGAACAGGCCGTTACCCGATGTCGATATCATAGGCTCGCCGGACCGCCGATTGCGGCGGAATAAATATTACATGAGAATAAACGGGATCGGCATGGAAGGTTTTACGTTCGACTCGGTCTTAAGCGCGAGAGGCTGCCCTTTTAACTGCAAGTTCTGCACATTCAATCTGAATCCACTTGGCCAAAAAAGAGATTACGCGGCGCGCAGTGTTGAATCCGTCGTGAATGAGATAGGAGAGATACGCGCCGGCACCATCCTGTTCAACGACGATAACTTTTTTACGGATATAAAAAGGTCGGAAGATATTTGCGACCTGATAATAGCGCGCAAGATAAAAAAACGTTTTATGGCGCAGGCCCGTATCGAAATATCCAAGCATCCCGGGTTATTGGAGAAGATGGTGAAGGCGGGTTTCAAGATGCTGTTCATAGGCATAGAATCCCCGCACGACCATATATTGACTGAGCTTAATAAAGGTTTTGACTCATCCGAAATAAGAAGATGCTTTGCCGTATTGAAAAAATACCCCATATACTATCACGGCTACTTTATTTACGGCAACATAGAGGAGACTAAGGAAGAGATGTTGTATATAGCGAGGTTCTCAAAGGAGATAAGCCTTGATTCTATCACGTTCCAGAAGTTGCGCATAGAGAAGTTCTCTCCGCTCAGAAAGGTCGCAGAAAATACGCCGGGTTATCACGTTACCGAAAAAGGCGAATTGTATTCAGATACTTTTAGCCATGCGTCTTTAAAAAAAATAGGAAGGCAGATCAAATTTTCATTCTATACGCCGCTTCAGGTCTTAAAAATATTGAGGAAACTGCTGATAGTGAGATTCTTCACTTTTAATGAGATCATCATGTTTTTATCCGTAGGTCCGCGTTTGATAAAAAGTGTAGTAGCAAGAGAAATGAAAAAGAAGAGGCTCGGCAACTCCCTGAAACGCATATTCATAAAAAATGCCTGATTGCCCCTCAATGTTTACGGGTAATTACGCTAAATTTATGGTATACTAGATACAAAATAATGAAAGGAGGAGAAGTATGTCGGAGAGTGAAGAAAAAAATGTGGCAGGTGAAAGCAAAAGCGACAAATTTAAACGGCTTGCGTCAAAGAGGGTGGTAAACGCTATATCCAAGGTCGAGCTTATAGCGAATCTCGCCGGTTCCAGTTACGAATATACCCCCGAAGAGGTCACGAAGATCCTGACCGCGCTGCAGGGCTCGGTGGATAAGGTCAAGGCGGCGTTTTCCAAGCAGAAGATAGAAAAGACCGTATTTACGCTGTAATATATTCCGTGAAAACCGATAATAGGTAATAGGATTCCAGGGGACGCGTCACAAGATGACGCGTCCCCTGGAACTTTAAGCGCGGGATCGATCAGAATAGGAAGTCAATAAAATGGAAGGCGATCTTAAGAAGGTCTCTCTGGTAAAAGGCGGCAACAGGTATGATAATATCATAAAGGCGCTTGGCCTGATAAGGCCCGACCTTGAGGGCGTAAGAAATAAAAAGAATATCCTTATTAAACCCAACCTGACTGCCACCCAAAATGAGCTTGCAAATACCGACGTAAAGGACGTAGAGGCTGTAATAGATTTTTTGCTCGATAATTTCAGTGAATTAAGCGGCAGCCGGTTTACCATACTGGAAGGCAGCGGCAGCGCTTACTATGAGAAAACGGCTACAAGAGACGTCTTCCGCAAATTCGGGTATTATGAGCTTATAAAAAAATACAGGAACGTCAAGCTGGAGTGCATAGAGGACTTTTCCGATTTTACCGAACTTCATGTAAGGTCCATCGCCGGGGGCGAGAAGATAAGGGTGATAAAACATTTTTACGATTTCGATCATCGTATATCCATAGCCGTCCCTAAGACCCATAATTACGCCATCGCCACATTCGGCATCAAGAATATGGCCGGCATGATAAAGCAGGAAGACAAGTCCATCCTTCACGGGTTGCGCACGCCAAGCGCCCCCGACTCCAGGACGATATTCACCTATATACCGACCTCTTACATAGCATGGATGAGGCGGAGGGCGTCCGGTTTAGTAAATTTGATATTTAAGAAATCCATTACATACCTGAAAGCGACAAAGGTTATCCATCGCAATGTGGCTGAACTCGCGCGCCATACACGGCCGGATCTTGTGGTGCTGGACGGCTTTCGCTGTATGGACGGGAACGGCCCGGTGGACGGTTTTCCGGTGGACCTGAATGCCGCTGTCTGTTCGACGGATCCCCTGAAGGCCGACGGCATCGGAGCCAGATTGATGGGCCTTCAGCCTGAAGAGATAGGGTATCTTTATTACCTGGGGCAGGAAGGGTTCGGAGACTATTCCCTCGCCGGCCTGGTCGGTGATAGTATCGAATCCGCGCGATTGAAGTTCAAAATGCATCCCACCTATAATATCCAAAAAGATTGGAAAAATATTATTTCTCTTTAAATATTATCCGCAGCGTAGTAAACTAAACATGGCTCAAGCGCTTTGCTCGGTATTTAAATATAGAGGGGGAGTTATGATCATAATGTTCACATTATCATTGGCGGCTATTATATTATTCTTCGCGGGAATAAGGATCGTGCGGCCGACGCACAGAGGGCTTGTAGAACGGCTCGGTAAATATCACGCCTTTGCCGGGGCGGGATTCCACTGGATAATCCCCATCATCGATAATATGTACCAGGTAAATGTCACCGAACAGATGGTCGACGCCGAACCGCAGGAGATAATCACCAACGATAACCTGAACGCAAGGGTCGACGCTCAGGTGTATTTCCGCGTCAAGGCGGACGAGGAGAACGTAAAGAACTGCCAGTATAATGTAAACAATTACAGGTATCAGATCGTGAACCTGGCCCGTACTACACTCAGGAACATCATAGGGACATTGACGTTGAAGTCCGCGAATAGCGAACGGGGAAAGATCAACGCCGAGCTCCACAAGACGCTCTGCGAAGAGACGGCGAGCTGGGGCATCGACATCGTCAGGACGGAGCTTAAAGAGATAGATCCGCCAAAGGACGTCCAGGAGACGATGAATAAAGTCGTCAAGGCTGAGAACGAGAA
>JAQUSE010000182.1 GCA_028715235.1 Candidatus Omnitrophota bacterium
ACTCCATTTACACGGACATCAATGTGCCGTACGGATACAACTGAAAGCGGCGTTTTCGACATATCGGTAAATATAACCTCACCGTCTTTCAACTCTATCGTCTTTACGAAGAATAGCGGTATGGCCGCCTCACTGCCTCCGGCCTTCTTGGCTGCGGCATCGATCTGCGGTTTCATTCCGGCTATGACTATCGCGCCGTCTGGATTTCGCTGTATCTCGATATGAGGCTTTGAGAGCGCCACAACTCCGAATCTGAACTCTTTTTTCAAGAGCGGCATGAGCTCAACCGAAAAAGACCCTGATTTCGCGCGCGCGCCGGCCTTCTCCTGCTTACCAACGGCGGAATAGATGACAAAGTCTTCAGCCTTGATCGATATCCCGTCTTTCCAGACAAGAGATAGTTTTCCTATTTCCACCCGCGCGCCAATTGCCTTACCTATAGCCTTTGCAAGTGCGGACCTGTATGAGTCAATATTAAATGTCGCAATAAACAGCGTAACTCCGGCAACAAGCAGGATTATAATAATAAGACTCGCCGCAATGATCCGCTTCATTTTTACTATGCCGATCATGTTGGATCTTACTCACCGAAAGGATTCTTAAAGACGTTCTTTACCGTATCCGCAGTCTGCTTTGCGACATCCTGCGCCTTCGCCGCGGCTTCGGTCGCCGCTTTAGCGGCCTGTTTTGCCGTTTCCTGTGAGGCAGCGACATTCTCCATAACGTTGGCGGCCATCTTATGCGCGGAAGCCAGCGTATCTCCTATAGTGCCCTGCATCCCCCTTAGGTCAAAATTCGTTAGAGACGCTATAGACGTGTTCATCAGGGCCTTTACGACGATCAGGCTTGCCAGCGAATATGGATCATCGACGTTGGTATAACTCTCATTGATATTGACATTGAACTCTTTTACTATCGGCGCGCCGCCTTTTGAGTAATCCCTGTATACGACTTTACCTATACTGAGATTAAGGGAGTCTATCTGTATTTCGGGGGCCTTGCCGGGCGTTTCTTCGGAGGGTGCCTTGCCTTCTTTCTGCGCCCGGACCATCCTTAAGGAATCGAGATTAAGTTTGCCGTTGGCGTTCTTCACTACGACAAATTCTCTTAACGCCAGACGGACCTCGGGAAGGTGTATCTTGCCTCCCATAATTGCGGGAAGGTCATAATTTACATATATCTCCGGCATATCTATCATAGTCCTGTCATGGAAACCCGGGGGGTTCAGTAATTTGAGGTTTTTGATATGGACTATTGGCCTGAGGATCCCTACGCTAAGGCCTCCGATATTAAGTTTAAGGCCCATCACGAGCTCAACGCCCTTTTCGACAGACATCTTTATTACAGCGTCTTTGGTAAACGCCGCGACAAAGACCACGACTAAAACAACTGCAGCGATGGTGATAATTTTCTTCATTGTGCCGCCTCCATTTCTTGTACCTTATTATTTACCGTAAATCCATAGGTTTGTCAATTGTTAATAGCTGGATTTTTAAAAAGATAAGCCACGAGGACCCTCACGTCGCACTTACAGTGAAAAGAAAAATCGATTAAGGTCGCCGAAGGCGACACAACTTTTGGAGGATATGGGTTAGTAAGGGAAAAGGAGGACATTCTCCTCCTTTTCCCTTCTATAGGTTAAGTTTGGTTGTGGCGAGATATTCCTATAAGGAAAAGGGATACAGAGAGCGAGCTGTAGATATTGGGTCGGCGAGCGAACGTCATAAGGGGAAAACTACGTTTTCCCCTTTGAACATTTTTTGCCCGGGCTGGCGTCCTTTAGTAGGTAGTCCCTCGTCGCCTCAGTTTAACTACATCTCCTCGGGATCATTTTTTGCCATGACGAAGGTTACAGGCAAAAAATGGTGGGCCACGTTGGACTCGAACCAACCGCAACCACATTAAAAGTGTGGTGCTCTGCCAGATGAGCTAGTGGCCCTAGTGAGTCAAATTGAGTCAGTAATTAAGCGATTATATACTTAAATTGACTTTGGCGATTAAGTTATTAAGTTTAAGGATAAGCTACTTAATCACTTAATTGCTTAATCGCTATCCTTGGATTTCCTTCTCTTTACCGGCGAGGAGGTTATCTATATCTTTAATGTACTTATCGGTGAGCTTCTGGATGTCTTCCTGCCCCTTAAACTTCTCGTCTTCGGTGATCAACTTGTCTTTTTCCGCTTTCCTCACGTGCTCTACCGCGCTGTGCCTTCCGGTGCGGAGCGATACCCTGCCGTCCTCGGCTATCTTCTTCAATATCTTATCCAATTCCTGCTTACGCTCCTGTGTAAGCGACGGGACCGTGAGCCTTAAGACCTTGCCGTCATTTGTTGGAACGATGCCTATTTCCGATTTAAGTATGGCCTTTTCGATCTCCCCCAGCGCGTTCTTGTCCCAGGCCTGTATGACTATATTCTTGGCGTCGGGTGTCGATATCGCGGCCAGCTGTCTTATAGGCGTCAACGTGCCGTAATAATCCACCCTTATGCCTTCTACAAGAGCTGTTGACGCCCTGCCTGTCCTTATTACAGAGAATTCTCTCTGCGTGGCCTCAACGGTCTTCTTCATCTTCATTTCCGTATCGTGAACAATCTCTTTAAGCGTCATATCTTCACCCCGTTAGTTCATCCTTTTACTACAGTCCCTATTTTTTCCCCGAGTAAAACCCTTTTTATGTTCCCTTCCCTGAGAAGATTGAAGACTATTATGGGAAGTTTGTTGTCCATGCACAGGCTTGTGGCCGTCGCGTCCATGACCTTCAATCCTTTTTTCAGGACATCGATATACCTTAAGCTCTCGAATTTCCGGGCCTTCTTGTTCTTGACCGGGTCGGACGAATATATCCCGTCTACTTTAGTGGCTTTCAATATGACATCAGCGCCTATCTCTATCGCTCGCAGCGCCGCCGTAGTATCGGTAGTGAAATAAGGGTTACCGGTGCCGCCGACAAATATCACTACCCTGTTCTTTTCGAGATGTCTTATGGCGCGCCGTCTTATATACGGCTCAGCGAGGGCCTGCATCGCTATAGCGGTCTGTACCCTCGTAAATACCCCGACTTTTTCGAGCGCGTCCTGCAGGGCGAGGCCGTTTATCACCGTCGCGAGCATGCCCATATAATCGGCGCTGACCCTGTCTATGCCTTTAACGTTGCCGGAGACCCCGCGGAATATATTGCCGCCGCCGATAACTATAGCTATGTCTACGCCGAGCTTCCTGGCCTCTTTGATCTGGCTGGCGATCGAGGCGATGACTTCGTAATCGATGCCGGAACCCATGCGTCCCTGAAGCGCCTCGCCCGAAAGTTTCAGAACTACACGTTTAAATACTGGCTTGGACATAGTTAGTTGTAAGTCGTAAGTTTTAAGTTGTAAGACAAAAACTTATGACTTACAACTTATAGCTTACAACTGTTTTATAGCTCTTCCCCAACCTGAAATCTCGTGAACCTGCGCACTATGATATTCTCGCCTATCTTGGCGATCATCGACGTCAAGACATCCTTGACCTTCAGGCTTGGGTCCTTTATGAAAGGCTGCTCAAGAAGGCAGACCTCTTCGTAGAATTTAGTCAGCTTGCCGTCTATTATCTTATCCGCGGCGGCGGCCGGTTTACCCACCAGCTGCGCCTTTATTATCTCTGTTTCTTTCTTTATGGCGGCGTCCGACACATCCTCTCTCTTCACATATATCGGATTGGACGCGGCGACCTGCATGGCCAGGTTCTTCACGAATGTCTTGAAGTCGTCGTTCCTCGCTACGAAGTCCGATTCGCAATCTACTTCGACCAGGACCCCTATCTTGCCGCCGAGGTGGATATAGCTCTCTATCCGTCCCTCTTTAGCCGCGCGCCCGATCTTCTTGGATGCCAGGGCCACTCCCTGCTTTCTCAATACCTCAACCGCTTTATCGATATCCCCGCCCGATTCGCGGAGCGCCTTTTTGCAATCCACAACGCCGGCGTTCGTCTTTTCTCTGAGTTTTTTTATCGCGTCTATCATCGTTTCTCCTCGTAAAGTTGACTTGGTAATTAAGCGATTCAACAATTAAACTGACTCTGGCGATTAAGCAATTAAGTGTAACATGAATACTTAATAACTTAATCGCTTAATCACTTAATCACCAACTCAGCTTGACTCTACTTTACTTTCTTCTTCTTCTTTATGGGAACGTCTTTAGGCAGAGACTCGTCTTCTTTTAATTTGAGGTCTCCTTCGACAAGTTCCTCTATCTTCTCATCAACGACCTTTATCCCATCTTCAGCCTCTTCTTCAGCCTCTTCCTTT
>JAQUSE010000183.1:0-2191 GCA_028715235.1 Candidatus Omnitrophota bacterium
CGTCTGTTTATGTTTACCGAGACGTTGAAGAATGAATGGGTCGGCACTATCCGCGCCCATATGAGAGCAGTAAGGCAGGCGCTTGCCGCAGTCGCGAAAAAAGGCCCTGTCCCGGTATCGCTTGCGCCGCAAAAGGAAGCCTCTCCATGGAAGCAATATCGTGTGTTTGTCGGCGCGATCCTTCTGCAGTGGTTCGCCGTGATGGCGTATCTTCTAATGAGGACATTCGAGTTATTTAGGATCGTCCAACCTCGCGCCCGGTATATGCTTCATCCGGTGCTTGAGGGCCTCGAAAGCCGCCGGCTATTTAGTTCGGGCCCTGCCGTTCCTCAGTTACCGGTGTTAGAACGGCAGCAACTTGAGCCGCCGATCGAAATGATTAATACAGTAATACAGTATCCCGGCGCCGCGCTTCTGTCCTCAGGGGCGCGTGGAAATCAGGCAGCGGTGTTATCGGAAACCATTACGCCGACACAGTCGAACCCGAATTTTGGATGGATCGTGCGTGTTGATCCGAGTAATCCGGCCGAAACTTACTACGATCTCTATGACCTGCGGACGGAAGAGCTTGCGGCCACATTATACAAAACACACTATGATGCCGGAACCGGTATCTCACTGGAAGCTGCAGGATCCCCGGATGTCAGCGGTGACGGCATGGACGCGATGATAGTGATTTGGCAAAGCGCCGATTCGAGCGGGCTTACTCCCGCGTGTCAGTTCATTCAGAATGTAGACCTGGCATCCGGTGCAGAGTATGCCGTAGCGCTACCGTCGCCCGGCCCCCACGATAATCCGGTTCTAAACAAGGCCGCTTCTTTCAGGTTTACAGAGATTGGCGGCATAGCCCGCATCAGGTATCCGAGCGGTCTAAGCGATTATTATACCGTAGAGAACCCTGAATTGACGAGGACAGGCGTAAAACAGGCGCTTAAGGACAAAGGTATACCTGATAATACCGCCGCCGGATTGGCAAACGGGCTTGTCCAGGGTACGGGAGAAGTGCGTTTCCTGGTGGATTGGGTGAATAACGAGTGGCTCAATGTCGCAGACCGCGTATACGAATTCACTGCAGAGCCGGGTTATAGCGGTTGGCAGGAATCCGTGAAGATAAAGAATGCCATGGTTGCAGCGGGTGTTCCGGAGAGGACTGCCGCAGATAATTCGACAGCTCTGGCCATGGTCCGTTCGTATCTGGAGGACTGGCTGAACGCCGGTTGGTTCGATAAGACAGCATATGACAATGGGACGTATCTATTTACTCAAACAGGCGTTGACGGATTGACAAAAGCGAACCAGATAAAATACTCAATCCTGATATTGGACAGAGGTATACCGGAATATATAGCTTCTGGCACAAGCACTTTATGGGCCCAAGACAGTACTGCTCTCGATGCGGCGGAAAAAGCCGGATGGATAACGGATAACGGCAATAATACCTTTACATTTACGGAGACCGGCGTATCCGGTATGGCGGTCTCCTGGAAGATAAGCGCCGCGTTAACGGACGCGGGTATGGAGAGCGGCCGGGCAGACGGCATCTCTTCGTATTTAGCCATGAATGATGAAGATCGGATAAATTGGATAGCTGGCGGTTTACTGTCGGAAACGGATGGCGTATACAGATTAGAGCAACCCGGCGTGACCGTACTGGCCATAGACGAACTGTTGTCCGAGCAGATCCCCGCGTTATCCGGTAAAAACGCTGTTGTCTCAGGCAGGCGCATGGCTATTGCGCGGGACGCCGTGATAAACCAGGAATTATGGAAGGACATAATCACCATTTCCGCCGACGGCGAAATTGTTATAGACCCAATAAAGATGAAGGCCGTCGTTGACGTGACGAACGCCCTCATATCCATCCCCGGCCTTGAAGGCGCCGACCAGGTCTCGGAAGGCAGGAGGAGCGCCATCGCCAGGTCCGCGGTCATGATACCCTCCGATTGGGCGGGCATAATAAACTTCAACGACGACGGCTCATACAGGGACATTAACCCCGTTAAGATGAAGGCCGTCGTTGACGTGACGAACGCCCTCATATCCATCCCCGGCCTTGAAGGCGCCGACCAGGTCTCGGAAGGCAGGAGGAGCGCCATCGCCAGGTCCGCGGTCATGATACCCTCCGACTGGGAAGGGATAATCAACTTCAGCGAGGACGGCTCATACAGGGACATTAACCCCGTTAAGATGA
>JAQUSE010000183.1:2291-4280 GCA_028715235.1 Candidatus Omnitrophota bacterium
ATGAAGGCCGTCGTTGACGTGACGAACGCCCTCATATCCATCCCCGGCCTTGAAGGCGCCGACCAGGTCTCGGAAGGCAGGAGGAGCGCCATCGCCAGGTCCGCGGTCATGATACCCTCCGACTGGGCGGGCATAATAAACTTCAGCGAGGACGGCTCATACAGGGACATTAACCAGATAAAGATGACGCTTATAATAGACCTGGCCAATAGAATAGAAGCGGCTCTTATAAATGCGGGCATAGAAGAACTCAGCAGCAGTGACGCAAGCGGCATAGCGCTTTACCTCGCCCTGAATTCGGATACCGCGCTGCAGGACTGGAAAGATGCCGGATGGCTTATCGAAACAGAAGGGGTATTTACGCTTACCCAGGATAAAGGGGTGTCCGGCGTTACAAGACTTTCCCTCATACAAAAGGCGCTTGTAGATGCGAATGTGCCGGGTATTGACAAAAATACGGTTGGTGGAATAGCTACCGCGCTCGCAATGAATCCGGATACCGATCTTAAGGCCTGGCTGGATGCCGGGTGGTTGAATTATGATACCGCTACAGGCGCATATACAGCTGGTCCAAACCTTATAACAGGTTATGCTATAAAACTAAAAGTAGAGAAGGCGCTATTGGATGCAGGCAGGGACCAGGACATACCTGCTCTCCTTGAGAAAGGGGCGGCGGAAGGCATAGCAACTACACTCGGCATGAGCCCGGACAGCGCATTGCAAAATTGGCTGAACGCTGAATGGCTTGTGCTAATGGCGGATGAATATGCCGCCGGCCCTAAACTTAAGACAGGGTATGCCTGGAAGATGCAGATAGAGACAGCGCTAGAGAATGCAGCGGTGCATTATGACAAGAAAGATAAGAAGAAAGAGAAGCCGATTATCGATTTCCCCGACCTTCTTGAGAAAGGCAAGGCGGACGGCGTAGCTACTTACCTTGCCCAGAGTGGGCGTAATTCCAAAACAGGGAAGGCGATAGGCGCCTTAGGCGATTGGGTCAAATTTAAATGGCTGAAGGAAAAGCGTACGGCTATTAAAGAGGGCCGTAAGGTAGTCGGTTATAAATATGAATACAGTATCGGCGCCAAGTTCGTTTCGGGTTACAAGATAAAACTTCAGATACAGGCGGCGATAACGAAAGCGGCCACGGACAACGATTTTTCAGACCTTCTCAAGGATGGTGTTACGGAGGGCATGGCTACATATTTAGCGATGGACGGCAACGCGTTAAGGACGTGGAAGAGCGCGAAATGGTTAAAGTACGAGGCCTATAAGGAGGGCAAGAAGACGCTCCACAGGTATGTCATCGGCGTGAATTTCGCGTCGGGATACGCGACAAAGCTCCAGGTGCAAGATGCGCTTATAAAGGCGAGATCGGAAGCGACGAATCCCGTAAATGATAAGCTTACCGACGGCGCGGCGGACGGCCTGGCCGCCTATCTTGCCCAAAAACCGAAACTGCTGGACTACTGGGTAAAGTCGAAGTGGCTTGAGAAACATGATGACGGAAGTTACGCGGTTACTGAAAAAGGAAGGATAGGCATCAATAAGCAGCTTGATAAATACAACAAGATCTATGGGCCCGGCTGGTCCGGGATAATGCCTATCCTTGGAGGCGGAAGCCTTCCATTCTGGGCGGGCATCACCGTCCTATTTTACGCTGTTGCTACGCTTATTACAGCGTCGGTAATCGTGTCGCGCCGGCTTGCGAAAGACGATGACTACAGGGAAGCGCCTGCGCTCACCAGGGCTAATATATTTTTCCTCAATCTGATACCTCAGTGGTTTGCCGTAATGGCGTATCCGTTTGTAAAGGGCGCGCAGACCTTGGCAGCTCTGTCGAAAGCTGCTCCCCAAAGGCCCACAGTCGGTATACCCGATTACGCCTCACCTGAAGTAGCCAGAGCCGTAAAGGACGCCCTCGGCGACAACATAACCATAGTAAGGGTAAGGAACGAAGATACTCATAAGTTCGTCTCAACACAAGGC
>JAQUSE010000011.1 GCA_028715235.1 Candidatus Omnitrophota bacterium
AGGAAATTTTTGGAGTTTAATTTATTAGATGAAAATGAAGCTACCAAGAGAATATCTCCGCTAAGTTTACCAAGCGATACAAAAGACCTTATGGAAGAAATTGGGAAATGGAAAGGACGCAATCAACCATTTATTACTATATTGGAAAGCATGTTAAAGAGAGCAACGGAATCATACGATAAAAGTAGAGCTATGGAGTTATTAGGCAAGAGTGCCGAAGGACGAAAAATAGTATTAGATGCTATCAAAGGAGCCCAGCCAAAGGATTATGGGCACGCTTACCTCGACGCATTAGACGTGCTGGTGGAGGGCAGGGAAACAAGAGCAACGGCAATCGCTCTTCTTAATAATATTCCTGTATCTTTCTTTGAAGGGCAAGATATTTTTATACACATAGCTCATTCGAACAAAGAATTATTAAAACATCATAAAGCTCCAGAAGTGGCTGTAATGTTAGAGTGCTTAGAAGAATTGACCGCTGGTAGTTTAATCACAAGAGCTTTGGATAAATATCTTGCTATGACAGGTCGAGGTAGACCAACTCCTCCGTCTCCTCGTTTTGGACATTCTGGCAACGATGCAGACTATGAAATAGTGAAAGCAAGGGACGAGATTATAAAAGGTAATAGTCTGGTGTCCGAAGACGCACTTTTAGCAGAACGTCATTTTGGTCATGCCGTAGAACATATTATAAAGGCAATAAGACTATTAAAAACAGTGGATTTTGATGAGTTAGATTCGAGTGGTTTCCCAGTTGCCGATATGATAAATCAAACTGAAGTTGCAATTTGGAATTTAGAGCAACTTCAAGCTAGAGGCCAGCTTAACGATGACATGTTTAAACTCATGCAATTATTAAAAGACGGTAAAAATGGATTAGAATTGAAACAAGCATTAGGATATAACAAGCAAGAAATTTCACAAGATTTCCATAGAGAGTTTGAAAACCTTAATACCGCAGTAAGAAAAACCGATTTAAACAAGTCGACGAGTCAGCTTAGTGGAATTTGTCAAAAAACATATGATGTTTCCAAAATGCGTTTTTATGTGCCTGTAGAAGTTATAAAAAATTCAGCGGATATAACGATTACTTTAAACAAAATAGGAATGTTAAATTCATCTATAAAGGCAGGTTCGGTTTTCTTTGAACTTGTTGTGATAGGCGTGACCGATGATGATATGGAATTAATAAGCAGTCTTAATAGAAATGATGTCAAGCAAGCATTGAATTTACCAAAAAATCTCAAAGTAGAAATAATAACTGAAAGCGAAATTCAAGAAAGAGCAAAATTATCAACAGTTGACGTAGCCAATCCAAAGGATAGAACCGAAATTATAAAGCAATTATCTCTAGAAGCTAAACCACTAGAGCAAGGAGAAATTATGGCTATAGTGACAAATACCGTTAGTGAAGAAAAAGCCAAAGAATTAGAAGAATTTTTGAAGCCCGAACTAGTAGATAATATCTCAATACGAATCGCAGTTAGCCCAGAGACAGGCAAGAGTATGTTTTCGTTATCTTCTATAATAAATGATTGGCTAAAAGATATTCAGCAAGGTAAGAAATCCACCATAGGTATAGTGTTACCCGCCATCCTATCTCCTGCTGAGATGATAAGGCAACTCGAAAATGCCGTTAAAAACGCATGGCAAGTATTGGTGGCTGCATAATATTTAAGCATAGCATTTCTATTTACCCTAACGAACCTACCTCAGTAACTTATCTGTAAAATCCATATCCAAAAAGTCGGCTTCACTAAAAAGCAACATGCCTAAGTCCTTACCTACCAATTTATACCGCCATACCAATTGTTAAGGTGGCAAAATGAGGTTATCCTTTATAGACACCGTAGGGCGGTCCTGTATACTTGATGTATAGATAGCTGAGATACTTCTATATAAACGTCAATGTCTTTACGATTGAATGAAGACAAAAACGAGCACAAAACAATGAAAACATTAAATGCGACTTCAAAAAGAATAAAACTGCACAAAGTGAAAATATGCGTTTATTGCAAAGGTCCTTGCTATGAAGAGCATAATTGCGAGGGGCACATTATAGCTAAGTGCTATGAGTGCGACAAAGCAGAGAAAGACTGCACATGTATGAATTAAAATATGTCTCTTAATAGCGAGACAGAAAGGAAGGCAAAAAATGAAATCGATAAGTGTTGAAAATTTAAATATAGAGGTATCTCGTATTCATAAACTGGATGGAAGCGGTGCAACGAAGGCTTTTTGTGACGTATCGATTGCGAATTGCTTTATGATTAAAGGGCTTCGCATTGTGCAACTTCAGCCAGCAGTGGACACAATAGGCTCTTTTTAGGTTTGTAGTTTTGATATTGGTCTGGGTGGATAAGGTAGGTTATAATGGGGTATCTCCATTATAACTTGCAAGAAAGGACCAAAATGAAAGAATCCACCCTTGTATTAGATAAAGATGAAGCAACTGCTACGCCCGGCTCTGCCGCGAAGCTAATCCGCGAAGTAAAGTATAAGACCCGCAAGCGTGTCTCATCAGAAGATAAAATCAGGATAGTCCTCGAAGGATTCCGTAAAGAGCTGCCGATTTCAGACCTGTGCAGACGTGAGAACATATCACTGCCATATATTATTCGTGGCTAAAAGACCTTATGGAGGCCGGTAAGGAACGTCTTAAAGGAGATTCCCTGCGTGATGCCACAAAGGGCGAGGTAAAACACCTACGGGCGGAGAACTCACGGCTTAAAGAGCTCTTGGGCGAAGCCGCCCTGGATAACCAGCTTCTTAAAAAAAGTTTGAACGCGTAGAGGAAGGCTGGCACAGACATATGGATGAATACCAGAGAGAGGATCTCATAAGAAAAGTGGAGCTCAAGGAAGGTCATAGGGCTAAGGTGTTGGATGATCTTGGCATTCCTCGTTCTACCTACTACAAGTGGCGCAGGACTTACGATGAGGATGGCTTGCCAGGCCTTGCCAAGACAAAACCACAGGCGAAGCGCGTCTGGAATAGACTCACAGAGAAAGAAGTATTGCGTGTTCTTGAGATAGCCCGCCTTCATCCGGAACTATCCTCAAGGCTATTGGCCGTCAAGATTACCGACGAGGAAGACTTCTCAATATCGGAATCCACAGTATATAGAATCCTAAAAGAGAATAACCTCATCGCGCCGCGTCCGATGGCAGAGTTACCGGCAGCCAAGGAATGGAAGCATAAGACGACAAAGCCTGATGAGCTATGGCAGTCTGATGCTACCAATATCTTCATTGTGGGCTGGGGATATTATAAACTTATACCTGTGGAGGATGATTATTCCCGTAAAATTATAGGCTATGACGTAAGGCCTGACGAAACAGTATTTAGCTTTACTGACGTGGTAGAAATAGCTATTGAAAATGCCAGAAAAGAAGGTCACCTTATCGACAAGGATAATATGCCGCATCTTTATACCGATAATGGTCCTGGCTTTACCTCTGGCATAATGGATGAATATCTATCTGCTCATGGCATAAAACATATTCTTGGAACGCCTTACCATCCTCAGGGACGAGGTAAGATAGAGCGATTTAACAGGCGTATCAAAGACAAGCTCTGTCTTGTGGTCTACTGCTCTCCGGCGGAGCTAAAGCGAGCTGTTGATGAGGCAATACCTATCTATAACTCTACGCCCCATGAATCTCTCGATAATGTGTCGCCGAATGATGTATATGCCGG
Source organism: Candidatus Omnitrophota bacterium (assembly GCA_028715235.1). Taxonomy (GTDB): domain Bacteria; phylum Omnitrophota; class Gorgyraeia; order 2-01-FULL-45-10; family 2-01-FULL-45-10; genus JAQUSE01. The sequence continues at coordinate 3,700 of JAQUSE010000011.1, forward strand.
CAGAAAGGAGGAGATATGTATGCTTGGATGCTTGGTGCCATGCACCGAGGTGCCACCCAGCAAGATTAAATATTTAACGTTTTATTTCACAATATGGTGCCATCCCAGAAGGCGCCACCCTTAAAAGGGTAAAGTAATGAAGATCGTTTTTAAGACTTCTACAGTTACTATAGAAGGCACGCTTAATAACTCCCAGACCGCGAAGAATATCCATGAGAAACTGCCCATCGCGGCTAAAGCGAGTAGATGGGGAGATGAGATATATTTCGAGATACCGGTCAAATGTCCTCCGGAAGACGCTACTATGGATGTGGAAGTAGGCGATATCGCGTATTGGCCGGAAGGCGCCTGCCTATGCATATTCTTCGGCAGGACTCCCGCGAGCACCAATGACAAGCCGCGCCCCGCGTCAGAAGTGAATATAGTCGGTAAAGTCTCGGGCGACCTCTCTGTCCTGAAATCCGTCAAGCTCGGCGAAAAAATAAAAGTTGAGTGAAGTGTCCCCCCAAAGATAAGACCAGCCTAAAACTTTTTTAAAAAACTTGGCCTCGGCCGGAGACCTCGGCACCTGATAAATAGACTAATTTAAAAAACTTGCAAGAAATTTGTCGATTTTACCGTCTTATATAGTAGGGGGATAAACCATCTATATAAGGGTAGTCCCTCGCCGCATAAGAGAAAATGAGGCGGCTCGGGACGATTTGCCATAGTGATATGGCAGCAAATCGGAGGCAAAATGAAAGAATTAATACCCCAGGAGATTATAGAAAATAAGATCTATCTTATGAGAGGGCACAAGGTTATGTTAGATAGGGATCTGGCTAAGCTTTATGGGGTGCCGGCTAAACGTTTAAATGAACAAGTTAAAAGAAATATAATGAGATTCCCGGATGATTTTATGTTTCAGCTGACACAAGAAGAAATTTTGATATTCCAGCTTGGAATATCAGGTTCAAGGTCGCAATTTGCGACCTTGAAACAAGGTCAAAATATTAAGTATCCACCTTATGCGTTTACTGAGCAGGGTGTAGCGATGTTGTCGAGCGTTCTTAATAGCGAGCGGGCTATTCAAGTTAACATAGCTATTATGCGCGCATTCGTAAGGTTAAAAGCTATACTCTCTACCCACAAAGAGCTTGCCCACAAGCTGAACGAGCTGGAACGTAAGATTGAGAAGCACGACGAAGATATTAGCTCTATCTTCGAGGCGATAAGGCAGCTTATGGCCCCTCCTCCAGAATCTCCGAAGCGCAGGATAGGCTTCCATCCTGCGAGGTAGTAACTTAAATAGTTAGGCCATTGACTTGTCACCTAACTTTACCCTAAGCACTGAAAATATTCCCCCGCAGTGTAGCTATTGGGTCGGTCTTTATTCAGTCGAAAAAACCTAATATTATTCCCACCCTGAATCTCCTTGACTTCTTCCTTCGTCGAGCGTAGCATAGAGTAACTGGTTAACGACCAGTTACATAATCCGTAATTGGTTAAGTCTCAACCGGTTACGGAATTTTTTATGGGCTGGCCCCAAAAGGACCGTCCCTGAACATCCTGAACATCACTCGACCCGGTTTTTTTATTTTCAGGGAGCAGGAGGCAGGATGAGATATTTATTGATAGCGTTTTGTATATTTTTAGCGGTTAATGTCTTTGCCGACCAGTCCAAGCCTGCTGAGGACGCTTCCGGCGACAGCACCGCAGTCGCGTCCGAGGCTGCGCCGTCTTTTGCCGGCGCCGATTCGGTTCCGTCATTCAGCGATGACAATAGCGGCGAACCGTCATATGACGACGCGGAGGAGCCTTCCTTCGGCGACGAAGGGGACGCCGAGAGCGAATAAAGGAGCAGCGGTTTCGTAATTGGTTCTGTCAAGTTTTCATAACTGCAATAATTTCATATAATTACATCATTTTCAAATAGTTACGAAAATATTCCATTTCGGTGAATTTCGGTAAAATACGGCATTTTTCGGACCTGACTGGACACTATTTGGACACCATTAACAAGAAAATAGTAAGTTTTCGTATATTGACAAATGGTGTAATGTTGTGTATACTATACAACAAAGGGGCATAAAGACAGTCAAGATTAATTTTAAAGGAGGTGAATAAAATGGCTGATAGGTATTTCGGCACTTACTTGAAGAAGATACGGTTAGAAAAGGGATTTGGCTTGAGAAGATTCGCCACATTGGTGGGCATGCTTCCTTCAAATCTATGCCATATTGAAACTGGTAGACAGTCTCCACCGCAAGATATTAATTGGGCGAAAAAAGTTCTCCATGTATTGGGTATCAAAGAAGGGAGTGGAGAGTGGGATAAGTTTTTTGAACTCCAAGCAAAGCGAGGGGAAATACCTGCCGATGTAAAGCAGTATCTTATCCAAAAGAATGCTCTAGATATTGTACCGCTTATGGCTCGAACTATAAAAAACAAGAAGCTTACGCGTAAAGAGATAGAAAAGCTTATTGACGACATACAAAAGATGTAATACAATGCCCGATCCGCACATAACATTTTATCCCATTGCAGCATTAGAAGAAATCGCAACGGTATTCTTGTCTAAATTTAACACTTCTGTAACGCCACTTCCCATAGAAATAGATCTAATTAGTGAAAAAAGCTTAGGAATTAATATTATAGATTTTTCAATGTTAAAAGAAAAGTATGGACTTGAAGGATTCTTGGCATTGGGAAAGAAAACAATTTATATTGATGGATATTTAATGGATAATGATAATTTTTATAATAGGTATAGGTTTACCGTAGCTGAAGAAGTGGCTCATAGTATTTTGCACGGTAATTTGTTTAAGAATATAAAAGATATAGAAGAATATTTTGACGCATTTGATAAACTGAAGCATTTCCAGGTGGCACGAATGGATCAGGATGCAAAGTATTTGGCATCGGCTATCTTAATGCCCACAGAGCCGTTTACTGAATTGGCTACAGAGTATATTGCAGAATTAGATGGGGAAGGGAAAGTATTAAGATATGGTGCAGTAGAAAAACTGTCCAAAAAATTTGAGGTAAGTTTTGAAACAGCTTCGATTAGATTTGAACAACTTAAATTAGACCGCTTAATAGCATGATAAAAACATTTTTAAAATTTAGCAATCCTAATATATTCATGTCCTAAACTTTGGCGAGTTTTTCGAGAGTAAACAGTCTACCCCAAAATTATACCACCTGAATCAAAATAATTAAAAATTTTGCTGTTGCCATATAAAATAAGTATAAATTTAGAAAACCGGCCAGAAACCCCCGTCCTTTCAAGGGCGGGGATGAATGGCCGCCCGTAGCGAGGCCTGCTGAAAGCTGGCCAAACGAAGGAATTTGTGGCATAATCTGGCCATGGTCAGATACTGGAAGGGTGCGCACACACGTCATAGGTTGCAGTATAACCTCGTATGGATACCAAAATACCGTAAGAGGGTATTGAGAGGCAAAATAGCCGCGCGGTTAAAATGCCTGCTGTATGAGGGATGCCGGATTAACAGATGGTGGATAGAGGTCATGAGCATTCAGTGTGACCATGTGCATATCCTGATAAGGTTGAAGCCAAAAGACAGCGTTGCGCATTGTGTCCATCTGTTAAAAGGTGCCACAAGCCGAAGAATCAGGCAGGAATTTCCCGAGCTTGAAGAGTTTTTGTGGGGAGATGATTTTTGGGCGGACGGCTATTTTGCCGAAAGTGTGGGCAAAGTATCCGAGTTAACAATAAGGAAATACATAGAGGAGCAGCAGGCATAACATCAGGCCAGATTATGCCGAGGCCTGAAACCCCGGCCTTTAGGCCGGGGAGTGGGTTCAATTTAAAAAAAGTCGGTCTTAAAAAAAGTCATCCCATAAGGGGACACACTAGAACCATAGGGTAGCCCCATGTAAACTCAGCGCCCGAGAATCTTATTAACACTTACCGCGAAATCTGATATAATTCTTACTACAATAGAGGTCCGTTTCATAAGGTGCCAGGTTAAGAAGTGGCTCCGCGAGAAACAGGCCCATAAGCTATATCATGACTCCAGAACGTAATTTATCATTTGAATATGATAAGATGTTTAGTCTATGAAATGTTAATATGCATACTTTTATAAAAACTCATATTTGGAATTTAATATCCTTGGCCGGATTTAGTATCACAATTTGGCAATTATTGAAGGTCAAAAAAGTTGCAACCGTTGCAAAAGATGCAGCAATAGATGCCAAAAAACATATTAAATCAAATGTAACGTTATCAGATCTAACTCTATGTAAAAAATTTGCTGAAGAGATTAAAATGTCTCTGAGGAGTAAGAAATATGAGGCGGCACTTCTAAGGACAGGCGATTTACTATCGTACTTAAATCAGCTTCATCCTATTATGGATGATAAAGAAGTTCGCCTTAAAGACAGTATTGCGCAATTAGCAATACTGCAAGAATCTCTGGAGCATAAAATACGCGATGAAGAGTATAGGGTTGATGTTATATTGGCAAATAAAAAGCTAAGCGAAATTGTTGATCGAGTAGACACGTGGATTGGGAAAACAAAATATGAATAAAACAAGGGGAGGATAGAGTGATTCCAGAAAACTATAAAAGTATAATTCGAAAGTTATTTGAAAAAACTAATGAAGGTAAAGTTGTATGGCAAAGTACATCCGATGACAATACGTTTATTGTTGAAATTGGCGACTTTACTTTAAAAATATGGGATGGTCGTGATGATGAAATCGATGAACCATTTGTTGGATTTACATTGCTCAATTCAAAAGGTAAACAGATAGATAATTTTTGGGCTGATAAAGGCAGCAAAGACTATGACAGTAGCTATGCGTTGTATGCTTCTGCACGTAGAAAAGCCCTGAAGATTGACGACGCCATTAATAGCATAGCAAAAAAATTAGAGTCAGATGAAATTGTAGGCGAAATCCCCGAAGCGCCATTTTGAAAAAGGGATTCTGGGGACGGTCCAGAAAGCGCCAGCCCATTTTCCATGCCATGCTTGGTGCCATGCACCAAGGCGCCAAGCACGCTTCTTACCTTCTGCATTTTCTCTTGCCCTCCAATCGTCTATCGGGTAAAATAAGCACGTAATTCAAAGCCCATGTAGCTCAGCCGGTAGAGCAGCGGTTTCGTAAACCGCAGGTCGGTGGTTCGAGTCCACTCGTGGGCTCCAAATTTCGCAGCAACTTAATTCCGGCGAAATTTGTCCCGAGCAGCCATATTTTCACTTAGGTTGCGAGGGACTGCATATAAGAAAACCGTAGTTACCAGAAGCAGCGTCGGCCTTCAATTCTGCTTTGCAAACCGGGAGTCAACTCATGACAGGAAAAAAAATATCCTTCCTTGCGCTGGCTCTTCTCGTGCCTTTCCTCTCATCCGGGTGCGCGACGGCGCGCCATCCGGTGCCGCCCGAACTTCTTACAAAAACACAACTCAAAGACGGCCCCGGTATACGGGTAATGGTAGGCGAGCACCATACTCCGCTCCAGGAGAACCTGATGCTGTCGGTGAAAGAAGAGTCTCCCAAGGATTTCCCCGTTAACCGCGACGGCGTAAAGATCTACCCGATACTTGCCATTTCCGGCGGCGGCGCCAACGGAGCGTACGGCGCGGGATTATTGAAAGGCTGGACGAAGGAAGGGTCGCGGCCGGTATTTAAAGTAGTTACAGGCGTAAGCACCGGGGCCATCATAGCCCCGTTCGCGTTCCTGGGCAAAGAGTATGATGACGAGATCGAGAAGTGCTATACCGGCCTGTCCACTAAGGACGTCATGGCGCGCCACTTTCCGCTGACCGGCATATTCGGCAATTCCCTTGTGAGCAACGCCCCGCTCGCAAAGACGATCAGGAAGATGATGACCGGGGAGATCCTCGATAAGATAGCCGTAGAGCACAGGCGCGGCCGCAGGCTCTTCGTCGGCACCGCGAACCTCGACGCCCAGCGTTTCGTGATATGGGATATGGGTGCTATAGCGTGCAGGGGAGACGCCGAACTTTTCAGCAAGGTCATCCTCGCGTCGGCCGCCATACCGGTAGTATTCCCTCCGTCTATTTTTAAAGTCGAAGCGGACGGTAAAGTATATGATGAGATGCACGCCGACGGCGGAACGCTGACGCAGGTATTTACCGCTTATGAACTGCTGAGAGGTATGTCGCAAGCCGCGAAGAACTTTAATATCGATCCCTCAAAGACAAAGAGCAAACTTTATGTAATCCGTAACGGGTATATGTCACCGGTATATATGAAGGTGAACGACGAGCTGGTCTCTCTCGCCGCGCGCTCATTTGAAATAATAATAGACGCGCAGGGCGTAGGCGACGTTTACAAATTATACGTCTTCTCTAAAGAAGGGGGGAACGATTTTAATCTTGCCTTCATCCCGCCCGACTTCGAGAACCACTCCAAAGAGATGTTCGACCCGAAAGAGATGAGGCGTCTGTTTGACAGGGGGTATGAAGACGCTGTGGGCGGCTATAAATGGCACAAGGCTCCTCCGGGAGCGGAAGAGCCGGCGCTTAAATAAGGCGGTTTAAGTGATGACCCGTTTTCGCGATGTATTGTCGAATAAGAACTTCTTCTTCCTGTGGCTCGGCCAGGTCGTATCGAACTTCGGCGACCGCCTTACGCAGATGGCGCTTGTGGCGCTCGTCTACCAGAGTAATCCGGGCTCCGAGATGGCTCTCGCCAAACTGATATCCTTCACTATAATCCCCGTATTCCTTATAGGGCCGATCGCCGGCGCTTGGGTCGACAGGCTCGACCGCAGGAATATCATGATAATATCCGATATCCTGCGAGGCGTGCTCGTCCTGTCGATACCGTTCTTTATATACGCGCGCCAGATACTACTAGTCTATCTCGTGATATTTTTGGTATTTTCGATATCGCGTTTCTTCATACCGTCAAAGATGGCGATAATCCCGGAGATAGTGTCGAAGGACAAGCTACTCATCGCGAATACCCTGCAGGATACGACGCACTTGATAGGCAATGTGGTAGGGCTCGTCGTTGCCGGTATAATAGTCAATATAGCGTTCATCGGCGCGATAGGCGGCCTCTACATAGACGGAGCGACCTTCTTTATATCGGCGGTCTTCATAGGGATGATGGCCGGCGCCAAGGCACTGGCGCCGAGCGTAAAGGACGACCTGATAGATACAAAAAAGGCGATCGAGAACTCTTTCAGGAAATCCGTCCTGAACGAGATAAGGGAAGGCTTAAGGATAATCGTCCGCTACAGCAATATGCGGTTCGTCGTATCTGTCTTCTTCCTGCTCATGGCCGGGATCGGCGCTGTTTCATGCGTGATAATAGTATTTGTGCAAGACGCGTTCGGTTCTTCTACGAGAGACCTCGGCTTTCTGGGGATGTTCCTGGTGGGCGGGCTATTCCTCGGCACGGTCCTTTACGGCAGGTTCGGCCAGAAGATATCGAAGCGGCGGATAATATATTTGAGTTTCATAGCGAGCGGCGTCTTCATGGCGCTCTTCGCTTTTTTTGTTTCGAGATTCCCGAATCTGCTTGTGGCGGGCATGCTTGCCGGATTATTGGGCATGGCTGTAAGCCCGATGATGAGCGCGACCAATACATTGACGCATGAGACAATACCCGAAGAGACGCGGGGGAGGATATTCAGTTCGCTGGAGGCTGTTATACACCTGGCATTCCTGGTATTTATGTTCGTGGCGGCATTCGCGGCAAAATACGTGGACAGGTCCTGGATACTGACATCGGTAGGAATTGTCTATTCCGCGGGAGGTATAGCAGGGATGTTGCTTGGGATGAGGAAGAGGGCTACTTCTCCTTAGGAGAATACTTTTCCTTATTGACCTTCTCGAGGCATATCTTGTAGTAGTTGCAGACCGGGCAGCAGATATTCTCCTCGCCCTTTTCTCCCCTATACCACTTAGTCTCGCATGTCCAGTATATCTGGCATGTTTCGCAGCAATTGATCTTATTGTGATGCATATTAAGCTCTCTTTCTATTTTCTAAAATACAGCATTTGGCCGTAATTGTCAATAATTATAAATACAGGAGAATGTCAAACAATAATGGATAGTAATAAGAAGAAAAATGCGGCCGATCTCCTGCTGTTGATAGGATATGTGGCGTTCATATATTTGACGCTGCCCGTAACCCCGGCGTTCACTAACTACCTGTCCGCGGCCCTGGGAAGTAATTTTGCTCTGCTCGCCGGCGCGCTGGTGATCTTGCCGGTCCCCGCCGCGTCGGCTATATTTTATAGAAATATCCGGGACAAGGGCATATCCTTTTATTTAGGCCTTGCCGCGGCGATATCGGTCTACGCCGTCCTTCTCATATATTATACGCCGATCGTCGTAGAGAAGCTCCACCTGCTCGAATACGGCATCCTGGCATGCCTGGCAATGCGCTACGCAAGAGGGATGCGGCCGCAGAATAAAAGACATCTCTTTGTTGCGGCGGCAGTGGTCATTGTGGGTTATTGCGACGAGTTGATCCAGAAGTTCATTCCTAACAGGGTTTACGACCCGAGGGACGTGGCCTTAAATATATTGGGCGGATTTCTGGCGTTTGTGATAATGAGGATGCTGGATTACGACGGTTAGACCATCCACTTCAATTGCGCAAGTATCAATAGATGCGCGATCAATAGCGTGGGTATGGCCACTACGGCGCCGACCTTCAGCCATTCCAGGAAAGTCACCTGGACCGTATGGCGTTTTTCCATCACGCCCACCGCGACTATATTCGCGGTAGAGCCTATGATGGTCAGGTTGCCGAGGATCGTGCCCCCGAATAGTATCGCCCACCATAGAGGGAACGTAGGTATTCCCATAGCGCCTATATCGCCGATGATCGGAATGAATGTAGATACGGCCAACACGTTGTCCATTACCGACGTGAGGATCCCGGATGTCCACGTGCAGATGCCGACGAGAAGCGGGAGGTCGCTGCCCGCAAAGCCTATTATGCGCTTGGCGATTATCTCGGTGATGCCCTGATACTTCAACGTGCCGACGGAAGCGAAGAGGCAGAGGAAGAAGGCAAGCGTCCACCAGTCGACCCTCTTATCCACTATATGGCGCGCGTCGTTCTTAGCGATCGCCAGGACGACGGCCGCTCCGATGAGCGCGGTCCCGAGCAGCATCGTATTCTTCTCCAGTCCCAGGAAATGTTCCACCTGCGAATGGAGGACGAGCCCCGCGACGACCGCCGCAAATAACAGCCCGGAGAATACCGCGCCTTTCGGCATCGGCCCTTTGATGAAATCCAGTTTCGTTTCACCTTTCTTATGGGCCTCCATCGCCCTATGTAATTCATCGATGGGTTTTTTATAATACAAAAACAGCAGGGCGATAGTGGCTATCATTATGACGAACGATATCGGCGCCGCCCACCTGAGGAAGTCCATGAATCCCAGGCCGCTTCGCATCGCTATTATGACTCCTATAGGGTTACCCACGACCGTCGCGCTCGATCCTACGTTAGTGGCGAATACTATCATTATTATGAACGGTATGGGGTTTAATTTATATCTTGAAGTTATGCTGAGCATCGCTGCGGCCATGAAAAGGACGGAGGTGACCTCGTCTACAAGAGCTGCCGCAACGCTCGATACCACCATGAGCAGTATCAACAGGGCCTTGCCGTTCATTCCGACGAGCGAGATCATCTTATCGACGAGGTGCTCGAAGAACTGCTTCTCTTCGAGGAACCCGACTATTACCATCATGCCTATGAGGAAGAGTATGATGTCGATGCCGGCGAACTCGATGACGTGGGGGACGTCCAGGAGCCCCGCCGCGAGAAGTACACCCAAGCCTAGGAAGGCGAATGCGAGCCTGTAACGCCAGAAGAAGATGGCGCCGTAGAATATGGAGGAGAAGCCGGCCACGGCCTCCAGCTGTTTCGCCGACATCCCCAGGAACGAGGAGGCGAATACCGTAAGCGCCACACCGATCACATAATAGACAGCGTTCTTCATATCGTGGGATCCTTTTCGGATTCAATCGTAACATACAATATGTCCCATAACAAGATTTTTTTGTTGAGTAAATCGTGCATTAGTTATATAGTATACGTGCGAAAGCTAAAAGGAGAGTATTAACATGGTAGAAGTAACGAGTGAGAATTTTGATAAAGAGGTGATGAAGTCGGACAAGCCGGTGCTTGTCGATTTCTGGGCTCCGTGGTGCATGCCGTGCAAGATAATCGCGCCCTCCGTGGAAAAACTGGCCCAGGAATTCGACGGCAAGGTGAAGATCATGAAATCGAACGTCGATGAGAGCCCTGAGATAGCCACGGAGCTCTCGGTCCTGAATATACCGACGCTTATCCTGTTCAAGGACGGCGCCGAGGTATCGAGAATGATCGGAGTCAATTCCAAAGAGGCCATAGAGGCCAAGATCAGGTCGGTGATCGGCTGATGAACATACTGGGTATCTCAGCGTTCTATCATGACTCCGCCGCGGCGCTCGTTAAAGACGGCGAGATCATAGCGGCCGCGCAGGAAGAGCGCTTCACAAGAAAGAAACACGATTCATCCTTCCCGAAGAACGCGGTCCAATACTGCCTGAAAGAAGGCGGGATAGGCATCGGCGACATAGATTACGTTGCGTTCTACGAAAAGCCTTTCATCAAATTCGAAAGGATCCTCGAGACATATATAGCGTACGCCCCGTCGGGTATAAGTTCGTTCCTGAAGGCCCTCCCGTTATGGATCAAGAAGAAACTCTGGATGAAGGAGATGATACGCGAGGAGCTGGGCTACTCGGGGCCTATGATATTCCCCGAGCACCACGAGGCCCACGCTGCGAGCGCGTTCTTCCCGTCGCCGTACCGCGAAGCGGCGGTGCTCACCATGGACGGCGTCGGCGAGTGGACGACGGCCAGCTTCGGGACGGGCGTCGGCAATTCGCTCTCGTTAAAGGCGGAGATAAAGTTTCCCCATTCCCTTGGGCTTCTCTATTCCGCGTTTACCTATTATACCGGCTTCAAGGTCAACTCCGGCGAATATAAGGTCATGGGGCTGGCACCCTACGGCAGGCCGGTCTACTACGATCTCATAATGAGGGAGCTCCTCGACCTGAAGGACGACGGTTCGTTCAAATTGAACATGAAGTATTTCAATTATTGCGCCGGGCTTACGATGACGAGCGCCAGGTTCCATAAACTTTTCGGCGGCGCGCCCAGGAAGCCGGAATCGAAGATAACGCAGAGGGAGATGGACCTCGCGCGTTCCATACAGGACGTCACCGAAGAGATAATGCTGAGGATGGCGCGGCACGTCCATAAGGTCACGGGCAAGGATTATCTGACGCTCGGCGGCGGCGTTGCCTTGAACTGCGTCGGGAACGGCAGGATCCTGCGCGAAGGGCCTTTCAAAGGCATATGGATACAGCCCGCCTCCGGGGACGCCGGAGGGGCGCTCGGCGCCGCGCTCTTCACATGGTACCAGTATCTGGGCAATCCCCGCGCGGCGGACGATAGGGACGATCTCCAGAAGGGCTCTTTCCTCGGGCCCGTTTACGATAACGATTATATCGAAAAATATCTAAAAGAAAAAGGGGCGCCCTACGTAAGGTTGAGCGACGCCGACGTGCCGAAAAAGATAGCGGAGTTGATAGGGAGCGAAAAGGTCGTCGGCTGGATGGAAGGCAGGATGGAGTTCGGCCCGAGGGCGCTGGGAGGGCGCAGCATACTGGGCGACGCGAGGAGTGCCAGGATGCAGGAGACGATGAACCTTAAGATAAAATTCAGGGAATCTTTCAGGCCGTTCGCGCCGTCGATCCTGGCCGAAAAGGCCGGCGAATATTTCGACATAAAGTCCCAGAGCCCTTATATGCTGCTCGTCGCGCCCGTTAAGGAGTCTAAGAGGCTCCCGGTCTCCGCCCAGAGCGAGAAGCTCTTCGGGCTCGAGCGCCTTAATGTAAGCCGCAGCTCAATACCCGCCGTGACGCACGTCGACTATTCGGCTCGCGTGCAGACGATAAGCCGCAAGCATAACCCTTTGTTTTACGACATGATAAAGGCGTTCGACGAAAAATACGGATGCCCGGTTGTCATAAATACCTCTTTTAACGTAAGGGGAGAGCCGATCGTGGCAAGTCCGGAGGACGCGTACCGCTGTTTCATGAGGACGAATATGGATTACCTGGTTATGGGCAGCTTCCTTCTCGAAAAGAAGGACCAGAAGCCGCTCGATAAGGACGCGGACTGGCTGAAAGAATACGAATTGGATTGAGGCGCATATGTTCGAAGAGTTTATGAGGATAAAGAGCGGGAGAAAAGAGCTGCGAGAGTTTGGCTTGACGATCGGGATAATTCTTGTTATCTTAGGAGGCGTCGCTCTCTGGCGCGGCAAAGGGACTTATCCGTACCTGTTTA
>JAQUSE010000184.1 GCA_028715235.1 Candidatus Omnitrophota bacterium
CGGAGACCATGATGGGAAACCACTGGATGATATGCTGCCCCATCTCAGCGTTAAAATCGACCAGGGGCTTTACCGTATCGAAATCGAGCACCCCCCAGTCCTGCCTCGAACGGCCCTGCAAACGCGGCATGAAATTTCCGTCTACACGCCGGCCCGCCTTGACGGGCGAGACAAATTTTTGCGAAACCAGGGCCTGCGGCTGCGAGGCGGTTCCGGAGGTTATTTTGCGCAGGTTCAGAAAATAGGCGAAGAATATCGCAAGCGTGCTTCCCGTGAGGCAGGCCAGAAAAACACGGATGTAGACGTCCGAAACCAGCTGTATTCCGACATGACGCAGAAAATCGCCGCCTACTTTCCATAAGAAAGGTCTCTGTATGCGTTCCCTCACTTTTTGGACAGAAAATTCTTCTGCGCGTTCGGATCTTTCGCCTTTATAAGATACATTGTGGATTATCATAGACACAACCGCATACCAGATCGTAACGACTATGGTGCAGCACGTTGCCAAAATAACTTTCATAAAATACGGCGTCGGCGACGCATAAACGTAATATAGGAATGGCCCATTAAGCACGCCCACAAGAAGGCCCATTCCGAACACCTGGTTTATGTCGACTTTCCTGTTCGCGGAATACTGCGAGGAGAAATCTATAAGCATATTTGAAACTACGGTCATTATTGTGGAAAAGACGACCTGGTAATAGGTAAACGAGGTGAAATAAAGTCCTATAAGCCCTATTACAGAGACAAATACAATCGGAATAATGAGACGCTTATTCAGCGTCTCGCCGGGCAGTGTCACCGAATATGACCAGCTCCTGTTTGGAAGCACGAGTTTAACCAAAAATTCCGCTATTACCTTTAACGCGGACGTGCGTACTTGCGGAGAAACAGGTTGATCGGTACCTCGAAACTGCGCTATCTCGCGCACCGACCTCTGCCCCGGAATGCTGTCATCCTCCTTGGCCATGTCCGGAGATTCGCCCTTGCGGCGGGGGACAGCTTTTCCCGCGACCGGGCCGGGTTCAGCGGGTTTTTTATATGCCGTGATTATATCGACCGGTTTGTTCGGGACCATCTGATTGCTAAGGGTATAAAGCTTCTGTTCATGCCGCAGGCCTTCAAATCCATCCGTAATCAATATCGAGTCCTCGATAAGCGCCGCTCTCTCCTTCTGGCCGGCGAGCTTCCATTCATCGACCGCTTCAAGTTCATAATAATCGTCTGTGAATGCTATGAATAGCGCTCCTCCGGACTTAAGCACCCGGGCGATCTCCTCAAATAGCATGCGGTAATTTTTGGGCTCAAGATAGGCCATTCCGCTCGTTATCATAACGGCATCGAAGCGCCCGTCCTCAAAATCGAGCCTTTGGTTTTCATTAAGATCCTGAACCACAGATGCCGTGAGTCGCCTATTGCCGGCCAATTCTATCCTGTTTAAACCGATACCTACGACCTCCTCCACCGGTATCGAGCCGGGAATATACGTATTATATCCGCTAAACAGGTCAAGCACTTTTAATGGCCGGCCGGAGCTTCCGCGCGGCAATGACTCCCTGGCTTTCTGTAATATTATCCTTTCGGCGGGCTTGACAAGATATGATCGGGTCCTAATCTCCCGGACAAAGCTTGAGGAAGGACGTTTCCGGCCGGACTGGCTCATATCGTCTGCCATGTCCGGCACCTTACCCTTGCGCCGCGGTTTGTTCGCCGCCGATCTGACTTGAGCAAGTAAAGCCAATACCGGCGGACCGCCGAACCACCTCGAAAGTGTTGAGCGCCATGACACCGCCTCATGCAGCTTGTCGAGCGACCACCTGGCCCATACGCCGACGTTACCATCTTCGGCAGCCGCCTCTTCCAGGGCGCTGAGCGTGTCCTTTATATCGGACTGGCTCATCCCTTCGCATACGTACGAGAGCGCTTCAGCTGCGCTCCTCCTGACAACGGCCGGCCTGTCGGACCGCAGGATATCGATGAACTTTATCTTCGCCGCCGCCCTCAACGGGTCTGCCGGGTCCACCTTGAACGTGAAGACCCTTCCGAGGACGAATAGCGTGTTCGCGAGCTCGTCATCTTTCAAGCTATCGAGTTTCGCCAATTCTAAGGACGCGTCGATATTGCCGTAATATACCTTGTCATGCGCTATCTCCGAAGCCGCGATTATCAGAGCGTATTTTTTCGGTACCGCTCTCTTCGTATATATGGCCGCCCTCTGGGCTATGACAGGGTTTGAAGCGCCTTCCTCAAGCAGCTTCTTCTTCTCCACCCTGATCTTATTTGAAAGCTCCTGCATTATCTTATAAGGATGCGTCTTGTAGCCGCCTGCCTTATACATCGCAAGTATCGTCTTTGTGATAGAAGTAGAATAATCAGATATGGCATCCAGGACATGGCTCTTCAGTCCTGTAAATACCTTCATGTAATAATGGATCACCTCTTCGGTGGAGGTGTATATGCCGCCGCCGTTCGCGACAGGGCCCGGTATATAGAGAATTCCCATCTCGTGAAGAATGTTCTCGAGACCGCTCTCGAACGCGTTGTTCGACCCCTCGACTATGAGCTTCGCCCTTATCCTTGATATATTGTTCTTCTGTTTTGTAAATATATTAGACCCCGCCGCGAGCACAAGCGCCGTGCAATCCTTATACAGGATCTCGTCCGGGTCACCGTCATATCTTTCGACGCCCTCGCCTTGATAAGCCTTGGCCAATTCAAACTTCTCGCCGTTCTCGAACATCTGACGCAGCCTCATCAACTCATCGATATCGAGGCCCTTTGCGGAATAGACGGCTCCGAACTTGTCCGAGACACCTGTTATCTTGAAGCCGAGCCTCTTATATTCGGTAAGAAGGAGTTTTACAACCCCGCTTCCTACATCGCCGAAGCCCTGGATTATTACCGTCTTATTATTTTCATCTATCTTTACCCCGTGATGCGCAAGCGCTTCAGTATCTGAAATTGCTACGGCAAGCGAGTCAACGACTCCACGGCTTGTAACCATCCATGGCATATGCGGAAGGCTTCCCATAGCCTCGGGCCTGCTTGTGGTGGCAAGTATAGAGCGCTTACCGAGGGGCTTCAGGATCTTATTACGGATTACTCTTTCCCGGAATCGCTTATCGGCCTCATCCTGCAGCCACGTCATCTCTGTTTCGCCCATATCCATGTCCGGGCCGGCTATGTAAAGGCCGCACAACATGCCTGACGCTATGGATGAAGCCACCCAATTCCGTATCACGCTCTCTTTGTGCGCGCCCGGAACGGCCAGGAAGACTGTTTTGCCGCCGTCAAAGAAGACGTCCCACAAGGGATTTTTGTCTCCCATCGCTTCCGCAAGCCGCGCGGATTCGGCGAGGACCTGGCCTGATTTATTCGCAAATTCGGCTTCACTTGTGAACTGATACCACCGGCACCCGCCCTTCGCCAGCGTAGTGCCTGCGTCGCCCGAACAGCTGTTCACTGAAGTAACGACAAGAGAGCCGTCTTCCATCACGGTAATAGCGACCCTAAAGGGCTTCTTATCCTTATACCAGCTGAACATCTCTGAATTAGCGGAGTCGAACATAAGAGTAAGCGGCAGTTTTCTTTTAACACAATACCTGTAAGCGTCGGCGTCTTCTATGAGGGCTTTTCTTAATATATCTTTTGCGTTGGGAAGATCGGCGGGAAGAAGGCGAGTCGCACAGGCTGTCAACGCCTCATCCAATTTTTGTTCCACTGTAAGCGCTAACTCTTTCTGCGCGAATAAAACCCGGTTCACCGCCCGGAACGCCGCGCCTATCGCGGCGGATACCGCGATAACCTTCAGCCCGATGCGCTCCCTTAGCAGGATAAGCTTATCCAGCGGCGATTCGGAAACCGGCGCATCTTTGCGCTGCGCCTGTCCTTCCTCATCCTCCGCCGCCATGTTCGGGGGAACGCGCGCTGGCTTTGCGGAATCGTCCGATTCTTTAATTTCCGAAACACCTGATCTGGCGATCCTCGCTAGATATTCATCGCTGTCGTTTGAAATCTCTTCTAAAGCGGCTAGAATCAGTTGTCGTCTATTACCGGCTCGGCGATACAGGCGCGCCAGCACGCTCGCCAGAGAAACTCTGATCTGATTGCGGTTCGAGGGAAAGAAATCATTCAACAGGTCGCTTCTATTTGTAAGCACAGCTATGAGGTCGGGAATGATATCCGGACGATTTTCAGCGATCGTGACCAACACATGTTCAGTGGCGGAATTGAAGATCGGAAGAG
>JAQUSE010000185.1 GCA_028715235.1 Candidatus Omnitrophota bacterium
ATAGAAGGCGGTTTGACAGAGTATAGTGAAAGCCCATCTCTCTTTTTATCCGGTCGCACATGTATTGAAGCCCGGTCGATATCGCTACGAGCTTGAAGCCGCGCTTCTTCAGGTCCCTTATCGAAGAGGCGGCATTTTGGGAATATCGGACCGATCCGAATATCTTCCTTATACGGCGATCCGGCATGCCTTTCCAATGCGCCGCGTCCAGTTCGCAGAACTTCCTGTAGTTTATCTTGCCCGCGAAAAATTCCTCCTGATACCTGAACGCCCTGTTGGACCATAGCCCCAGCTTCTCATGGATATAGCGCCATGAGCTTATGTGCCTGGTTATTGTCCCGTCTATGTCGAATATTATAAGTTTAAACTTCATTCGTATTAGAGTATTTTTAACAGGTTCAGGCCTGTCTTTGGGTCGATCTCTTTCGTAGCATTTACGCCTTTAAGTTCGAATACTACCGCCTCTATCACAAGGAAGACCTTCGACTTCTTCCTGACGCAGCCGGTAAGAGTCTTCAGCTTTTTGCCCATCGATACATGTATGTGTATCTGCGGAGCCGACTTGTTAGTAAATATCGTCCCTATGCCCATAGTCTCCCAGGCCTTGTCGAAAGAGACCCAGTTAGGTACAGGCGGTATTACAGGCAATTTGGGTCCTGTCACAAGGTCCCCCTTGTTCAGGGCACCCAGGAAAACTATGACTGCCGCTTGCAGCTTCTCACTGCGGGCAAATTTATCCAATTCATCTATCAGGATGTCGTTATTGTTGAATTTTAAGAGAAATATTCGACCTATCCTGCCTTTTGTATATTGCATAAGCCTCCTGTATATTTTTTAGACCGTAACGGATGAAAGTTTACCTTGCGGGAATAGCGTGTATTATCGCCGCGGCGACCTCTTTCGCCGAATCTTTGACGCTCTTGGACGGCATGATGCCGAACATTATGGATTTTGGCTGGATACCGATGATCACTATGTCGCAATTTATAGAGCTCGAAAGGTAGCTTGCAAGGACTTCGGCGGGCATCTTATGGGTTGAAAAGGAAACGCCGGCGCCGATCTTATCGGGAGTGAGGACTATTATCGTGCCCGGCTTTTGCTTCATCTCAATAGCGTCTATAATAACCAGGTGAGTAGGGCCAAATTCTTTTATTACGCCTGTGAGGTTCTCGGGAGCGGTCTCCCCGAAAAATATTTTAAGCTTCGCTCTCCCGGCCCTCTTCTTAGGCCTCTTATCCAGTTCGGCGGCAACGAGTATGCCCGCCGCATCATCGGCCCTTAGGTCGGAACCGATGCCGAGCACGGCTACTCTTTTAGCGCCGGCAAATCTATCCCTTAGGAACGTCTTCAGGCCCGGCATTGAATGTCACCCGTAAGTTTTTGCGGTCTAATGCGGCTAGTTCGAATTCCCTTGTAGCTTCCAGCGCTTTTTTTACGCATGAGTCGACGCATTGCGCACAATATATGCATTTCCCCAGGTCTATGTCGGCCTCAAATTTCTTATCCCCCACCTTCCTTATCTTTATGGCGTTTGAAGGACAATCGCGCATGCACATCATGCATCCAATGCACTTTTCCGGATGAAAAAGTAGTTTGCCCCTGAAATTCTTCGGCATCTCCGATTTCACGAATGGATACAACATAGTTGCCGGCTTCTTGAATATCGACGCCAGCACCTGTTTAATCATCTTTCCAGGGCGTATCATCTTATCAATATCCCCTTCAGGACCAGATTTATGGCGATCTGCAGGAAAGCGAACGGCGATACATATTTCCAGCAGAATACCATCATCTGGTCTATCCTTAGGCGCGCGAATACCGTCCGCGCCAGAGCAAGTATGACTACTATCGATAACACTTTTACAACGAATAACAAGAATCCTAAGGCCGGAGGCAGTGACAGCCCGAACGGCAGGAAAACGGCCGCAAGGAGAGCGGAGCCCACTATTACCTCTATATCGATCGATAATCTGAAGAGCCCCAGCAGCCTGCCGCTGTATTCCGTAAAAGTTCCCGCGACTATCTCTGTTTCTGCTTCCGGGATGTCAAACGGAACTTTTTCAAGTTTGCCCAGGAGAGCGATTATCGATATGGCGAAACCGATCAGGTTGAAGAGCCAGTACCACGGATGAGTATTATAGAATACGGCCATCCTGCTTAGCGACCATGTGTCGGCAAGAAGCGCCGGCGCAAGGATGCTCATGAGGAGCGGAACTTCGTACGCAAAGAGCTGCGTAAGGGCGCGGACTGCCCCTATCTTTGAATAGAGCGATGTGGAGTACCACCCTCCTAAAAAGTATGTCAGGGTCGGTATGGTCAACAGGTATAGTACAACTATGAGGTCGCCCTTGAAAGAGTATAAGGCTTCGGTGCCCCATAGCGGGATATACATTATAGCGGTCACGGTGGCTGACAGCGCGAATACCGGCATTGCCCTGAACATCGACGGGTTCGCTTCTTCCGGTATTATATCTTCTTTCGATATGAGTTTTATAAAATCCGCTACAGGCTGAAACCACGGCGGCCCTATCCTGTTCTGCAGTCTGGCGTTCAATTTACGGTCTATATATTCCGCGGCCCATCCGAATATCATCAGGAAGGCCAGCCCGGGGAATATCAGCATGTTAAACAATGATCCTATAATGTTCATCCCAGTTTCTTTCGCATCTTTTTGTTTAGGTCTGAGAAATCGATCCCGTGATGCTTGTACCAATGTATACTGTAAGAGTGGAGCTCTTCCCACTCCATGAGCTTTTTTGAGCGCTTATCCGCTTCTCTTACCATAGTTACCCTGTCCGTGCATGAGAAGCACGGATCTATCGCCGCTATAACTATAGGCAGGTCCGCAAGCTGCCTGTCCTCAAGCATCTTGGCGACCGTTTGTATATTTGCAAGCGTCGGAGCTCTTACTTTTACCCTGTCCGGCTTGTCGGTCCCGTTGGACCTGACATAGTGGACGTCTTCGCCTCTCGGCGCTTCATATCGGCTTGTGGCTTCGCCCGCCGGTATCTTGCGCGGTGCTTTTACGGCTATAGGACCTTCGGGCATCTTCTTTGCGAGTTGGCGTATCATACTGTACGATTCAATCAGCTCACCCATCCGGACGAGTGTCCTTCCGTACACGTCATTATGATCGTCGGTTATGACCTTGAACTTCAGGTCCGCATACGCCGCATATGGATCGTCCCTGCGGACATCCCTATCGACTCCGGACGCGCGCGCTGTAGGGCCCACCGCTCCCAGCTTAATAGCGTCTTTTGGCGAAAGTATCCCGACGCCGGACAACCTGTTTATAAGAGTCGTCTCCTGCGTCGCGATCTGTATATAATATTTTGTCCTCTCCTCCAGGGCATCTACTGCTTTAAGGACATCCTTAATCTGTTCTGCGGAGACATCCCGCCTGACGCCGCCTATTGCGTTTAGCCCGTAGTTTACCCGGTTGCCTGTAAGGCTTGCCAATATATCCATGACAATCTCACGGTCGCGCCAGGAATACATAAGGAGCGTGTCGAAGCCTACCTCGTGTCCCGCGACCCCGAGCCAAAGCAGGTGACTATGTATCCTTTCCAACTCTGCTACCAGCGTACGGATGTAGAGCGCGCGTTTCGGCACTTCCAGTTTCGCGATTTCCTCGACGGCCTGGACGAAACACGTTGAATGGGAGTGTGAACATATGCCGCAAATTCTCTCTGTGAGATACACGTCCTGAACATACGTCCGCTCTTCGCAAGCCTTCTCGATTCCCCGGTGGTTATATCCGAGCCTTGCGCTGAACTTCATTATCTTCTCGCCGCTTAATGTCACCGAGAAACTTTCAGGCTCTTTGAGCATTGGGTGTTGCGGGCCTATAGGAATAATGACTTTATGCATCTTTAGTGTCTCCCTTTTTCGCTTTCCAGTCTTTACGCAGCGGGAATTCGTCGGCCGGCCAATCGTCCGGCAAGGGATATCGCTTGCCTTCTGCGAGCCCCTCGATCTTGATTCCCAATAAGTCGGCTATCTCCCTTTCGTAAATATCCGCCTGAGGAAAAGAACTTGTTATGGTAGAGATCTTCGGGTTCTCTTTAGATATATGCGTCTTCAGGTTCAATACAATCCCGGGCTGCCTTCCTACATGGTAGATTAATCCGAAAGTATTGCCCTCATCAAGCCCGGTTATGGTGCAGAGGATCGAAAAACCGAGCATATCCACCGCAAATTGCAATACACC
>JAQUSE010000012.1 GCA_028715235.1 Candidatus Omnitrophota bacterium
TACCATAAAGCAAAGAACCTGTCCAGGGAAGGAAGGTACGCCGAAGCCGAACGCCTTACCGCTGAAGGCGTAGAGAAATTCAAAAAATCCGGGTTCATCGACGAGCTCCATTTCGAGCTGGGCTGGGCGCTATCCATGCAGGGCAAGCATGACGACGCGGTCGGAAACTTTCTCTGGATAGAAAAGCAATCTAAAGATATGAACTTGAGCTCGCGGGCCATGTGCAGAATAGGCGATATATATTTTGACAGAAAAGAATACAAAGCGTCGGCCGAATGCTATGATACAGTGCTCAATAAGTACCCGGACAGTTTTATCGCGGATTATGCCCAGTATCAGCTTGGGAATATCTTTTTCGCGACGGGAAAGTATGACCAGTCCATCCTGGCTTACCAGAGTGTCCTTGTGAATTTTCCGAATACCAATTTACGGGAGAAGGTGCTCTTCCAGCTCGGCGCCGCCTATTTTGAGAGGTCCGACTTTGAGCATGCCACGCAGGAATTCAAGAGGCTTATAAAGGAGTTCCCGGCCGCTGCTTCAAGGTTGAAGGCGGAACTGTATCTGGCCAATTCCCTTTACAACACGGAAAATTACGAGGAGGCTTTATCGATGTTCAGGGAACTGGAGAGCAAATCCGGCGAGGACGATATCAGGATACAAGCCTCTTACCAGTCGGGATGGTGCTATTACAATATGGGCAGGGAAAAGGAAGCGCTGGAAAAATTCGCGGTTTTCGTGAAGGCTTATCCCGGGAGTCCGCTTGCCGTAGACGCCAGGTTATGGTTCGCTGAATATTATAATTCAAAGAACGATTACGGCAAAGCTAAAGATTATCTTTTGTCGATATTGAAGGATTTCCCGTCAAGCGCCATGGCCGAAGAGGCGCTTTATCAACTGGCGCTGTTATTATATGAAGAAGGCAAGGCAGACGAAGCCATAGCCAGGTTCGACGAGCTGGCTTCAAGGTCGGGCAATACCGAGCTTGTCAATACGGTATACAGGAAGGTGGCGAATATAAAGAAAGACAGGAAGGAGTTTGACTCCGCGATATTTTATTTTTCCAAGGTCCTCGGCGCCGATAATAATGAATCGAACGCGCAGTTACAGTATGAGATAGCCGAGTGCTACGAGAACAAGGGTGAATTTGCGGCGGCCGCCGAAGAATATCTTAAGGTCCCGTATCTGTATTCAAAGGGCGTATTCTGGTCTATACGTTCGCAGCTTAAATGCGCCCAGGTCTTTGAGAGGCTCGGGAAGCCGGACGAAGCCGCGAGGCTGTACGAAAAGTTGGCCGATATGGATGTAGAGGAATCGGTGTTCGCGAAGAAAAGACTGGAGTGGTTAAAGTGGGAAAAGAAGAAATGAGGGGGGTTGTATGTGGGAATTGATCCAAAAAGGCGGACCTATGATGTACCTCATCATATTGTCCTCGATACTTGCGTTCGGCGTTGTCATTGAAAGGGTGTATCACCTCAATCGCGCGAGGATAGACGCCAATAAATTCATGGACGAGATCATGAATGTATTAAAACGCAACAAGATAATAGAAGCCGTAGAGATGTGCAACCAGACGCCCGGGCCCATTGCCCATATAATAAAGGCCGGGATATTGAAACACGACAGGTCTAAGCCGGAAATAAAAGAGGCCGTCGAGGAAGCTGCCCAGCTTGAGATACCCAGGCTGGAAAGACATCTCCCCGTGCTAGCGACGATCGCTCATATTGCGCCGCTACTGGGGCTTCTCGGAACCGTTACGGGGATGATAAAATCATTCCAGGTCATACAGCAGAAGGCCATGCTCATGACGCCGGTCAACCCGGGGGACCTCGCAGGCGGCATCTGGGAGGCGCTGCTGGCTACGTTGGCAGGATTGTCGGTAGCCATACCGACATACGTCGCTTATAATTATCTTATCAGCCAGGTCAATAATCTCGTATATGACATGGAGAGGAGCGCCACAGATCTGGTCAATCTTCTCTCTTCCGGAAGGAATACGTATGAAGTTTGAACAACGCCTGAGGATAGAAAAGGGTCTTGTGGATCTTACGCCGCTCATCAACGTCTTTTTTCTTCTCCTGGTATTCTTCTTATTTACGTCGAGTTTTATATTTCAACCCGGTATAAGGGTAAACCTGCCTAAAGCTATAACAAGCGAGGTAATACAGCAGGAAAATGTCGTATTGATAGTTACAAAAGACGATAGGATGTATTTAAATGAGAGAGAGATATCAAAGGACGAGCTTACTTCCAACCTTCGCCTGATAGGTAAGGAGAAAGTTCCGCTCCTGATAAAAGCGGATGATCACGCCTCTCTCGGCCGTGTCGTCGAGATATGGGATACGTGCAGGAAAGAAGGCGTCGCGCAGGTCAATATCGCGACGGGTAAATAAAATGCAGAATGCTGTTGTAAAAATGGGAAGGAACGAACGCGGCGGCCGAATTTTTGCCGCAGCGCTCTTAATATCGCTGGTGTGGCACATCTTCTGGCTGTCCGCCGTTAAGATAGTGGCGGCGTCGAAAGAATACGGCCCCGTGAAATTCTCCAAAGTCTCTTTCCTGGGGCCTATATTGGAGAGCGGATCCGTTGAAATGAGAGTCGCGCCTAAATCCCGGTCTCCCCTTGAACAGAAGCCCATGAACATGCTTCCTAAAGACTATTATGCATGAGGCGCGCGTATGCAGGAACCGTACGCAGCGTACCGGGTTGTCAACGATAGCGGTATATCGGGAAACGATAATCTGAACAGCCTTATCGATAAGGTGTTGGGAGAGCAAAAACCGGAGCCATCGTCAAAAGAGATATATTAGTAAAATATATTTGTAATATTATATAATTATGATAAAATTAGATATATCTACCCTCATATTCTTTTACATAACATGTTCGGTTGTCGTGATCTTGATAGTGTGGGTAGTTTTCGGATATAGGGAGATGAAGCGTTTTTCGCCGAAGGACATAGATTATATCTGTAAATGTCCGGTCTGTTCCCACGTATATGTAGATTCAAAACATGAAGGGATGTCGGTGTGTCCCTTATGCGGCAGTTATAACAAGCGCGGGAATACGTGATTTTCTTTGAACACAAGAGCAAGAGAAGACAAAGATACTTCGGCAGCTATCCGCCTTTGGCGGACTTAAGGCTGCCTCAGTATCAAATTTGCTTCGCAAATTTGAGGAGGTGGTAATGTGATAACAGAGATAGGTATTACCGCTGGGGACATATGGCATTATCTTGACGAACACGGAAAGAGTTCGCTATCTCAGATCGTGCAGGGCATCGATACGGACAAGGATAGGATCCTGATGAGCATAGGATGGCTTGCCAGGGAAGGTCATATAGTGGTAGAAGGGTCGGGCCCGGATTACCAGGTTTATTTACGAAGGTAAGGGAAGATGCAGTCTTTTTAGCGGTATTCCTTCGCCGCCTGACGAATACTACGGCTTCTCAGGATGATTTGCCTCAAGTGAGGCGATGGCAAATCACGGGACGATTTGCCAGAGTGAAATTACAGTCTTTTTAGAAGTAGTCCCTCGTAGCTTGAGTGAGACAGTAGCTACTCGGGACGATTTGCCAGAGTGAGACTACAGCAAATCGGAGGTGCGGGATGGAAGAGAAGAAAAGTCCAAGGGATGATGAACCGGTACCGATAGTTGCTCCGCTGAAAGTGCTGGGCCAGAAGACCGTCAATAAGAGGTTCGGATGGTGGTCGGCTGTCGTTCTCCTGGAAAGCTATGGACGCAAACAGGTGTGCTTCTACCTCTGGCAGAAGAAAGAAGAGGGCGGATGGAAGAGAAAGCAGAAATTCGCTGTCCATAACCAGGAGGATTGGGAGCTGATCCAGGACGCTGTCAGCGGGATGATAAAAGAGCTCACCTAAAAGCCGTATATTCAAAAGACTATGCGATCGATGTAGGAAGTCATGAATTCCCAACCTCAAAATATAACCGTATAAGAACGCGGTTATTGAGCGAATCCGCTTTCAGGTTCGTAATAGAGTTTATAGTCCCTGCCCCAGCCTCAGGGCGCGATATTCTGCTCGCGCACGAAAAGGCATACCTGGAAAAGTTAAAGGATGGAACGGCATATTTTTTGGTGGAAGGAAAAAGGCGTGAAAGACGGATTTATAGCTATTTTTGTCGCATGTGGTTCCGGCGGTGAAGCGAAAAGGATAGCCGAAACGCTGCTTAAAAAGAGGCTGATAGCCTGCGCGAATATTACCGGCGCCGTCCGGTCCCGTTTCTGGTGGAAAGGAAAGATAGATTCCGCGCGGGAAGTCCTGTTGACACTGAAGACGGCCCGCGCGAATTTTGCGAAGATAGAAAAAGAAGTAAAGGCAAAGCATAGTTACGATGTCCCGGAGATAATAGCTGTCCCGATCGTAGCCGGAAGCAGGGAATATCTGGAGTGGATGAATGACGAGATTTGTTAAGGTAGGCGTAAAAAATATATAGAGAAGGTCCTTTGAACGCTCCTATACGTCACGTTCTCAGGATCAAATTTGTTTCGTAAAGATATATGGTATTTCGGCAGCTAAAATGCTTACTATTTGTTCGCATTTCTTAACGCTGCCTCAATATCGAATTTACTTCGTAAATTCGGGGCTGTAGTAAAGCGGGATTACGCAGCGTTCGCAACGCTGAGTCACGGGTTCGACTCCCGTCAGCTCCACCAAATTTTATCATAGTCTTACTCAAGTAAAATTTGATCCTGAGGAGGCTGGAGTTAGACTGCATGCCGACGAAGGACCTAAGCATTTCACAATCAACGAAGAAAATTTTTTATGAACAAAAAAAAGATACGTAAGATCGCGTTGAGGCTCGTTGTCATTGTCTTCTTCGCGTCTATAGTCTTTGCCGAGAATGTGAAGAAGGCCGATCTGGCGGGCAGCTGGTATACAGGGTCAGGACAGGCGCTTGAGAATGAACTTAAGGGATATCTGGCCGGCGCCAGTCCGGAAAAAGTGGACGGCCGCATCTTTGCCGTGATATCTCCTCATGCCGGATATAGATATTCCGGACCGATCGCCGCATATAGTTTCAAGGCTGCGCAGACAACCAATCCGAAGACCGTTATCGTAATAGGGTTCGCGCACAGGAGATCTTTTAACGGGATATCCATCTATGAAAGAGGGAATTTCAGGACGCCATTGGGTGACATCCAGATAGATGAAGAGCTTGCCCGGGACATAGCGGCTAAAAACAAGAGCATGCGTTTCTATCCGGAAGCCTTTTCCGAAGAAAATTCCATAGAGATGCAGATACCTTTCATCCAGGTCGCGTTCAAAGGCGCAAAGATAGTTCCTATCGCTTTTGGCGGCCAATCTTTAGGCGACGCTTCGATCCTGGCAGACGCCCTTGCCAAAGTCCTTAAGGACAGGAACGATTACCTTATAGTGGCTTCGACGGATCTTTCGCATTACCATCCATACGAAGAGGCTAACGCTATAGACAGGCATCTCATAAACACATTGAACAAGATGAAGGCCGTTGAATTGTATGATGAGGCCGGAATGAAGATATGCGAACTTTGCGGCGTAATGCCTGTCACCGCAACATTGTTGGCCGCTGAAAAGCTCGGTTTTGACAGGATAAAAGTCCTGAGATACGCGAATTCGGGCGATACCGCTGGCGCAAAAGAGAGCGTAGTAGGGTATCTGAGTGCCGCGATATACAGGGAAGAGAAAAAAGACGAAAGAGGTGCCCCTATGCTTAATGACGCGCAGAGAAAAAAGCTGCTTGCTATTGCAAGAGAGTCCATTACAAGTTTTGTCAGGGACGGGAAAAGGAAAAGCTTTACAGAAAGCGACCCGGTCCTGAACCAGGAGATGGGGGCTTTTGTGACGCTGCATGAATCCGGCGAACTCAGGGGATGTATAGGCAATATGGCAGGACATGGCCCGCTATACAGGACGGTGGCCGATATGGCGATCGAGGCGGCGACAGGCGACCCGAGATTTTCTACGTTGTCTCCTGCCGAGATAGACAAGATTGATATAGAGATATCCGTTTTATCACCGCTTAAGAAGGTGGCTAGCTATAAAGAGGTCGAAATACCCGGACATGGCGTAGTCGTAAGGTCGGGGTACAGGAGCGGAGTATACCTGCCTCAAGTAGCCGACGAAACAGGCTGGTCCCGCGATGAGTTCCTTACGAGTTTGTGTTCTCATAAAGCCGGTCTTTCCCCGGATGCCTGGAAAGACCCCTCAACGGAGATATTGGTTTTTTCCGCCGAGGTATTTGGTGAAAAATAGAGATAGCTTATCATGAGCCGGTTTTATATTCCCAAAGAGTCGGTAAAGGGCAAAGAGATATGCGTTAGCGGCAAAGAGGCGCATCACATACTTGACGTCATGCGGCTTAAAGAGGCGGATAGGGTCGTAGTCTTCGACGGGACCGGCAGGGAATATTCCGGTGTCATCAAGGAAGCGGCGCGGAACCGGTTATCTATCGGTATATTAGAGACTCGGGAGATCTTGAGCAAAACGGCGGGCGTCATTACGCTGATCCAGTCGATACCAAAAAAAGAGAAGATGGACTATATAGTGGAGAAGGCGACAGAGCTTGGCGTATCCCGCATAATGCCCGTGTTGACCGGGAGGACTATACCGAAATGGGGCGAGTCCAAGAAAGGCGTGCATGTCGAAAGGTGGCGTAAGATCGCAAAAGAGGCGTCTAAACAATGCGGCAGGGCGGATATTCCGGCAATAGGAGATATTACAGAGTTCCAAGATTGTTTAAAGGATGCGGGGGGCCACAGCCTGTCCTTGATAGCCGCGCTTGACGATGATTCGATGAAGTTGAAAGATGTCCTGCATTCGTTTAACGGCGACAAGATCTCTATAGCGATAGGGCCGGAAGGCGATTTTACGGCCGATGAAATAAGAGCGGCCAGGGAGTCCGGTTTTAAATTGATAAGCCTTGGCCAAAGGGTCCTGAAGAGCGACACTGCGGGGCTGTCGGTCCTGGCGGTTCTAAACTATGAATACTCAGATTAACGAAGAAAAAAGATTTTTTATCCACACGCTCGGCTGCAAGGTAAACCAATACGAGTCGCAGGCGATAAGAGAACTGTTGGTAAAAGGCGGATTCAAAGAATGCCTTACGAAGGAGATTGCCGACATCTATATAGTCAATACATGCACGGTGACGCATAAGGCGGACAAGGAGTCGAGGTATTGGCTCGGGATGTTCCATAAGACCAATCCGAACGCCAGGATAGTGGTCACAGGCTGTTACGTCGAGACGAATGCCGACGACGTATCGTTCCTGCCGGGTGTGGCCCATATAGTGAAGAATGAAGACAAAAGCAGGATAGCGGAGATACTCAAAGGATTGGACGGAGTTAAGGGCGAGCCGCTCTCCATCACCGGTTTTAAAGGCCACGAAAAGGCTTTTGTAAAGATACAGGATGGATGCGAGAACAGGTGCTCTTATTGCAAGGTGCCTTTGGTCAGAGGCCCTGTCCGGTCCAAGCCGTTAAGGGACATAGTAAGAGAGGTCGAGGGGCTTGTCGCTAACGGTTTTAAGGAGATAGTGCTGGCCGGTATATGCCTTGGGACATGGGGGAAGGATCCTGTCAGCTCTGTGATAGCCAAAGAGGTCGGCCTGAAGGAGGCCTCTTTGAAGGATGTCCTGAAGTCCCTTGACTCCATAAGCGGAGATTTCAGGATACGGCTGAGCTCGATCGAATTGCGGTACGTGACCGATGAGCTGATAGAATTCATTGCCGGCACAAAGAAGATGTGCAGGCATCTCCACATACCTCTGCAATCGGGCGATGATGAGATCTTGAAGCGGATGAACAGGCCGTATTCCGCGAAAGATTACATGCGCCTGATAAATAAGATAAAGAGAAAGGTGCCGGATATAGCGATAACAACCGATATGCTGATAGGGTTCCCCGGCGAATCCGATAAGCACTTCAGGAATACGGTTAATTTCATTAAGGAGATGTTGCCGGCCAGGACGCATATATTCACGTTCAGCAGGAGAAAAGGCACGGCTGCCTACGATATGGGTCAGGATTTGAAGATAGACGTCCTTAAAAAGAGGTATCACGAATTAAGGGCAGCGACGCTCAGCACGTCATATCTTTTCAGGAGAGACTTCCTTGGAAGAGAGTTCGGCATACTTGTAGAGGCCAAGCGGGACAAACAGACCGGCATGCTCTCCGGCTATACGGGTAATTACATAAAAGTGCATTTCGAGGGACCTGATAGCTTGACAAAGAGCGTCGTTCCCGTTAAGATAAAGGAAGCCAGTTTGTTATATACGATAGGTGAATATGACAGAAGCTAAAGGCGTAAGCCCCGCCGGGACGCAAGCCCGGGGCGGGGCAAGCATAATAATAGCGGTATGGAACCAGGCCGGCTATACAAGGCTCGGCGTAGAATCTATATTAAGGAACACTAAGACTACGCCGTTCGAATTCGTTATAGTCGATAACGGTTCAAAGCCCGATGTCAGGGCATATTTCGATTCGATAAAAGGCGCCGCGGATATTAATTATATAAGGAACGAAACGAATCTTGGTCCGATACGCGCTATCAATCAGGGCATAAAGGCGGCAAAATACGATTATGTCGTCATCATACATAACGACGTGGTGATAATGGAGGAGGATTGGCTGGCAAAGATCGTATCCGCTATGGAGAAAGATCCCAAGATAGGGATCGCCGGACTGGCCGGCAGGAAAGAGATATATGACACAGGTTGCGTGAACGAGGCCAGTCTTAAGCATAACCTGCAGAATGAGGACCTTAACGCTCCCATGGGAGAAGATGTGGCCGAGGTCGCGGTTATAGACGGCCTCTGTTTTGTCATGAAAAGGGATCTTTTGAATAAGACAAGCGGCCTGGATGAGACGTACGGCTATATGCATTGCTATGACCTTGATATCTCCCTGCAGAGCATCGATGCGGGGTTTAAGAACGTTATAGTGAAAGTAGCCGCGATGCATCTGGGTAACGGCGGCATGACCCGCAAGCTTCGCGAATACAAGGAGCTGGTCAAAGACGACTACGGCCTCTTGAAGAAGAACTGCAAGGTCTTTTCGCGCAAGTGGCGGCACATGCTGCCAATTAAGATTGCTTAATTAGTCAGTCTGCAACATCCCGAGGTCTCCGACCGAGGGAAAAAATATCTTGACAACATCTTGTTTATAGTTAAAATGGAGCAAAATGGTTTAATCCAAAAAAAGGATTATTATGATTCTTAAGGATAGGGTGGCGCTTATAACCGGAGGCGCGCGCGGCATAGGCAGGGAGATAGCGCTTCTATTCGCTAAAGAGGGCGCGGACATTGCCATATGCGATGTGAACGCCGAAACGCTTGCGGCTACACAAAAAGAGCTGGAGGCGCTCGGCCGGAAGGTGTTGGCCGAGGTTGTTGACATAACAAAAGCCGATAAGGTCGATGCGTTTGCCCAAAAAATTCTTGACAAACTTAAAAAAATAGATATACTTGTAAACAATGCAGGCATTACCAGGGACGCGCTTCTTGTCAGAATGTCAGAGGCTGACTGGGACGCTGTCCTGACCGTTAACCTAAAAGGCGCTTTCAACTGCACCAAGATTGTCTCTAAAATAATGATGAAGCAGCGGGATGGCAGGATAGTCAATCTCGCCTCCATAATAGGTATAATGGGAAATCCCGGGCAGGCCAATTATGCGGCGTCAAAAGGCGGGCTCATTGCTTTCACCAAGACGGTCGCTAAAGAACTTGCTTCGCGGAATGTGAGGGCCAACGCGATAGCCCCCGGATTCATTCAAACGGATATGACCGCGAAACTTTCTGATGAAGTAAAAGGCGAGATGTTGAAGTATGTTCCGCTCGGTAAATTCGGGACCGTCCGGGATGTTGCAAATCTCGCATTATTTTTGGCAAGCGATGACTCGTCCTATATAACCGGACAGGTTATACAGGTTGATGGCGGAATGGTAATGTAAGAGGTTAACATAACATAGGAGGTAGCATGGAAGTATCTCAGGACAAGATCAGGCAGATCATAGCCGACCAACTCGGCGTTAAGAAAGAAGAAGTAACCGATAATGCGAAATTTGTCGATGATTTAGGGGCGGATTCGCTCGATACGGTGGAACTTGTCATGGCTTTGGAAGAAGAGTTCGGCATAGAGATACCCGATGAAGATGCCGAGAAGCTAGCCACAGTAGGAGACGCGCTGAGATATATTGACGAGAAGTCCGGCAGCAAATAGACATAATGCCTAATAAACGAAGAGTTGTTGTAACGGGTCTCGGTGCGGTATCTCCGGTAGGCTGTACTATTGAAGAAATCTGGAAATCTCTCCTAGAAGGCAAGAGCGGTGTCAGGCGCCTTGAGTGTTTCGATCCTGCGCATTACACGTCAAAGGTAGCCGCGGAAGTCAGGAATTTCGACCCTTCAAATTACCTATCCCCGAAAGAGATGAAGCGGATGGATCGCTTTGTCCAGTTTGCTGTGATGTCCGCAAAGATGGCCGTAGCCGACGCAAAGCTGGATCTGGCCAGGGCCGACAGGGACAGGATAGGTGTCATGGTCGGTTCCGGCATAGGCGGCCTGCATACCATTGAGGCGGAGCATAGGCAGTATATTGCCCTGGGCCCGGTAAAAGGCCCCGACAGGATATCCCCGTTCCTGATACCTATGCTTATAGTCAATATGGCCGCAGGACAGGTCTCTATTACACTGGGCCTTAAAGGCCCGAATTCAGCCGTAGCCACCGCATGCGCTACCAGTAATCACGCTATAGGGGATGCCTTAAGGATAATACAGAGAGGTGAAGCGGATCTGATGGTGTCCGGCGGGTCAGAGGCTGCAATTACGAACATGGGGTTTGGCGGGTTTTGCGCATTGAAGGCGTTATCGACCGCTTATAATGACGAACCTGAACGCGCATCGAGGCCATTCGATAAAAACAGGGACGGGTTTGTTATCGGGGAAGGGGCGGGCATAGTTATTTTGGAAGAACTGCAGCATGCCATTAAGCGGAGCGCTAAGATATACTGCGAGCTGATAGGTTACGGTATGAGCGGGGACGCTTATCATATGACGGCGCCTGATCCCGAAGGCGACGGCGGGGTAAGATGTATGAAGGCTTCCATTAAGGATGCCGGCGTTAAGCTTGAAGACGTCGACTATATAAACGCCCACGGAACCTCTACAATTTATAACGATAGGATAGAAACTCTTGCGATAAAGAAGGTATTCGGCGCCCACGCGAAGAAGCTTGCCATAAGCTCGACAAAGTCCGTTACGGGCCACTTGCTTGGAGCTGCAGGCGGCATAGAATTGATAGCGACCGCTCTGGCCCTTAAAGAGGGTATAATACCTCCTACTATTAATTATGAGACGCCCGACCCGGATTGCGATCTCGATTACGTTCCGAACAAACCTCGCGCGGCGAAGATCAAGGTCGCCATGTCAAACGCCCTGGGATTCGGCGGCCATAATGCGACGCTTGTGGTGAAGAAGTTCATCTGATATTTAAATTCGAATTTCGAAATGCGAAATTCGAAACAAATTCTAAATCCGAATTTTATAATGTTCTAAACGTGTTGTTTTGGACATTCGGATTTTGAGAATTCGATATTGTTTCGGATTTCGATATTCGGATTTCGAATTTTTTAATTAAAAAGGAGAGGCATATGGACTACCTGTTAAATGAACAACAGACCATGATACGGGACCTGGCGCGCCAGGTAGCTAATGAGAAGATCAAGCCCGTGGCGGCCAAGTATGATGAGAACGAGGAATTCGCGTGGGAGATAGTCAAAGTCTTGTCTGATAGCGACCTATTTGGGATATATATACCTGAGGCTTACGGGGGCTTGGGCGGCGGCGTATTGGAGATGTGCATTGTCGCCGAAGAGCTGTCCAAGGCATGCGGCGGCATAGCTTTGGGCTTCGCCGGGACTGCCCTGGGTACATACCCGATACTGCTTTACGGAAATGAAGAGCAGAAGAAGAAGTATCTGCCGGACATAGCAAAAGGGAAAAAGGTAGCCGCGTTCTGTATTACAGAAGCGGAAGCCGGGTCGGACGCCGGCAGCATAAGGACGAGCGCAAAGAAAGAAGGCGACCACTATATCCTGAACGGGACCAAGCAGTGGATCACGAACGGCGGAGAAGCCGATGTATATACGGTCATAGCGATTACCGATAAAACGAAGGGCGCCCGGGGGGCAAGCGCGTTCATAGTCGAGAAAGGCACCAAGGGGCTTGATTTCGGCAAGAAAGAGAAGAAATTAGGCATAAGGGCCTCTGCTACCAGGGAAGTCATATTCACTGATTGCAAGATACCCAAAGAGAACCTTATATCAAAGGAAGGTATGGGATTCATCGTAGCTATGAAGACATTCGATAATTCCAGGCCCGGAGTAGCTGCTCAGGCGCTTGGCATAGCCCAGGGCGCGTTAGACCTGTCTGTCGATTATTCGCGCAAGCGCTACCAGTTCGGCCAGCCTATATCGAGTTTCCAGGCTATACAGCATATGATGGCGGATATGGCCACACAGGTAGAAGCGGCGCGCGCATTGGTCTATTCTACGGCCAGGATGATAGACGCCGGCTGTAAGAACATATCAAAAGAATCGGCTATGTCCAAGGTATACGCGAGCGACGTAGCGATGAAGGTAACCGTGGATGCCGTCCAGATATTCGGCGGATACGGATATATGAGGGATTACCCGATCGAAAAATATATGCGCGACGCGAAGATCACCCAGATATACGAAGGCACGAATCAGATACAACGTAACGTAATCGCTGCGAATTTGATTAAAGAAAGTCTGAGGTAGTGATTAAGTGATTCAGCAGTTAAGCAACGCGTAGCGATTAAGCGATTAAGTGTAGTCTGAATACTTAATAACTTAATTGCTAAGTCTATTTAACCACAAAATCGCTTAATCACTGCAAGGAGCCAGAGTGAACATAATCGTCTGCATTAAGCAGGTCCCCAATACTACCGACGTTAAGATCGATCCGGTGACTAATACGCTTATCCGCGACGGCGTCGAGAGCGTCATTAATCCCTTCGACGCGTACGCCATAGAGGAAAGCGTGCGCCTCAAGGAGAGGTTCGGAGGCAAGGTCACGGTCATCACGATGGGGCCGCCGCAGGCCGAGAACGCCCTGAAAGAGGCGATCTCGCTGGGCTGCGATGAAGCTATCCTGGTGAGCGACAGGAAGTTCGCGGGCTCCGATACATGGGCCACCAGCTACACGCTTTCATGCGCGATAAAGAAGATAGGGGCCTTTGACGTCATACTCTGCGGAAAGCAGGCTTCCGATGGGGATACCGCCCAGGTCGGGCCGGGCATATCGACGCATCTTGATGTGCCGCAGGTCACATATGTAAAGAAAATAGAGGATATATCCAGCAGTAAGGCAAAGGTCGAAAGGATGACGGAAGAGGGCTACGATATCGTCGAGACGCCGCTCCCGTGCCTTTTCACTGTCGTGAAAGAGATAAATACGCCGCGCCTGCCTTCTCTGAAAGGGATGATGAAGGCTAAGTCGACAAAGATAACCAAATGGACTGCCGATGATATAGGGGCAGACCCGAAGAGCATAGGCCTGGAAGGCTCGCCGACGCGCGTCGTAAAAATATTTACGCCTCCGCCGAGGGTCGGCGGCCAGATATTGAAAGGCGACACCTGCGAGATCGCAGGGAAACTGGCGGAATTGTTGAAGGATGTAGTGATATAGTAGCGGACGTTTAAACGTCCGCTACATTGTGGATAACTTTATGAGTGATAAAAATGCTATTAGCGTAATACTCGCAAAATGCACGGGCTGCACGCTCTGCGTCAGGTCATGTCCGTTCGGCGCCATCCAGATATTGAACATTTCGGCGGAGCTCAATGTTCATGCCGAGCAGGGTCGAGGGATGAATAAGAAGGCAGTGATCGACATGTCGAAGTGCAACCTCTGCGGGGCATGCGTCGATGTCTGCAAGTTCAAAGCTATAGAACTAAAGAGAGCGGCGAAGGGCCCTAAAAAAGACCTGAGTGCCTACAAGGATGTCTGGGTATTCTGTGAACAGAAGAAAGGCGTTATCCAGCCCATATCGTTTGAGCTCCTGGGAGAGGGGAAGAAGCTTGCCAGGAAACTCGGGACCAAGCTCTGCGCCGTAATATTGGGAAGCGATATTGAGGCGAAGATTGATGAGCTTTCGGCGAGGGGCGCGGACAAAGTATATATAGTCGATGCGCCCGGACTCAAATTTTATCAGGATGATCCTTATACAAAAGTGCTTGTGGAGCTTGTAAGTGAGTATAAGCCGGAGGTGGTGCTATGCGGCGCAACCACTATAGGCAGGAGCCTGATATCCAGGGTGGCCGTGAAGATCGATGCCGGCCTTACTGCAGACTGCACCGGATTGGATATAGATGAGAAAGAGAAGCTTCTTTTGCAGACGCGGCCCGCTTTCGGCGGAAATATCATGGCGACCATCATAACGCCGAACCACAGGCCGCAGATGGCGACTGTCAGGCATAAGGTCATGAAAGAGGCTGAGATCCACAAGACGCATAAGGCCGAAGTAATAAGGAAGAAGTATCCGGATAATATCATCAGCTCGCGGACTACCCTACTTGACATTATAGAAGAGATAGAGGAGACAGTAAACCTGACCGAAGCCGATATAATCGTTTCTGGTGGCAGCGGCATGGGCGGTCCTGATAACTTTGCTATAGTCAAAGAGCTGGCCAAGGTGTTAGGAGCCGCTGTAGGGTCTTCCAGAAGAGCCGTAGATGCAGGCTGGATGCCTTATTCCCACCAGGTGGGGCAGACAGGCAAGACCGTATGTCCTAAGCTATATATAGCCTGTGGGATAAGCGGCCAGATACAGCATCTTATAGGTATGCAGTCATCTAAAATCATTGTAGCGATAAATAAGGACCCTGACGCACCTATATTTAAGGTAGCCACATATGGCATAGTAGGCGACCTCTTCGAGATAATCCCCGCATTGACAAAAGAATTTCGCAAAATCCTCAAGAAATGTTAAACTGCTGGCTAAGCCTTAATTGCACCTCGTAGGTGTGATGTTGCACCTCGTAGGTGAGATGGCTTAAGTGAAGCAGGTTAAGGGATAAAAAAGGAAGATATTACACCTTGTCGTTTTCAATATTGTAGGGTATATTTATAATAAGACGCTAGTAGCATAGTCAGCTTGTCTGAATATCGTTTCGGACAGGTGTATTTTTTCACCCGTTGTTTAAATATTTTAAGAAGTATTATCGGAGAAACCATTAGATATGAAAGACGCTAGATCTAATAGGTTCATTAATTCTAATATTCAAGGGCCGATTTCCGCTTTGTGCGGAAGGCGTCCCTTTTTTTATTACTTCCGCAAGATAACCGCTTCAATCACCCTTGTTGCATTTTTAGCAACTACCGTTATTCAGGATTTTGCCTGGGCCGCCGGAACGCCCTTAGAGCTTACTAGCGTCGGCTCTAATAGAGCTGGCGGCCCAGGCTCGTCCTCCGAAGCTTCAGCGAAGGAGGATGTTTTTAAAGAGCTTGATCCGGAAAGATTCACTCTTCCGCAAGGTCTCGGCACGGTAAAAGAGGCCTGGTCTCTAGATTCATCCACCCCTCGACGCGGCCAAATGTCGAACAAAGGCCTTGCTCGGGGTGGATATGAATCACTCCCTTCGGTCGTGATTCATATCCAGGACGCCCACTGCAACTACTCCTGCCAGCACAAGGTAGCCGACATAATAGGCTATATCAGCA
>JAQUSE010000186.1 GCA_028715235.1 Candidatus Omnitrophota bacterium
CCTTTTTGGCAAGGGTCGCTAAAATTGCTGCCGTCAAAGTAGTCTTGCCGTGATCGATATGGCCGATTGTGCCGATGTTCACGTGCGGCTTAGATCTTACAAACGCTTCCTTTGCCATAAACTCTCCCTCCTCTTTGACTTATTCATGGAGCTGCAGATCGGGATTGAACCGATGACCTCATCCTTACCAAGGATGTGCTCTACCGACTGAGCTACTGCAGCCGCTCAGTCCCGCTAATGTCATCAGGCATTGACTCTGCAGCGGCTATAAACAAAAATTACAAAAACTCCTCCACGTCAGAGTTATCGTGTATAAAACTCTTCTAAATAAACTATATAATATAATATCTAATACAATATATAGAGTTTTTTTATTATAACAAAAAACTCAAATATGTCAAGTATTTTTTTAATTTATATGATCTCGACCGCTTCTTTTTTGATCCAGGCGAGTTTTCCGTCGGGACGCTTTATCCGGCGCCATCCTTCTCTCGTCGTCAGGACGGTCACCTCATCCCCCTCGTGCAGCTTGTAATAAGTTGTGGATTTGTCTATAGGCTCGTATTTACATTCGACATCTTTTTCTATGATTATACCGTGCCTCAAGATCTCTTCATCGTAATAGCGGACAGAGACCGCGCTGAGTGCGACCAAAAATATCGCCGTCAGAACGATGAATAATAATATACCCTTCCTGGCAATTATACGGTTAAAGATAAATATTGCCAGGACCACCATGATGATAAGATACAGGGCCAATGTCAGGTTCGCGAGGGCATTCAGGTTCATGTCCAAAAATGGCGCCTTAATGTACCCTGTAAGCCTCCGGATGGCGCTGTCGTCAGGATACGAAGTCCCTGCCATTGTCTTGGCGTACGCTAGGTTGGACTTCAGGTCGCCATCCTGCGGAATGAGCCTCCTGGCCCTCTCATAGCATAGGATAGCGTAACCGATCTTTCCGAGTTTAAAGAAACCGTTACCTATATTATAATGCAGCCTTCCGTTCTCCACTCCGGTATCGAGCACCATAAGGTACTCTTCGAGCGCCTTCTTATAGTCTCCGGCCCCGTATGAACGATTCGCTGAGTAAAATAACCGGTTAGGATCCTTCGCGGCAGGTTCCGCGGCACACGCCCGGCTTGCAAGGGTAAACAATATAAATAAAGCCGCTATATATCTCTTCATAATTTTCTGCGCTCCAGGTATCTTATGATCTCCGCCACATCCTTTACGTTATCCTGCATCTTATAGATATCCGTCTTCGAGAAAGCGAATCTCATCTCATCGCAGGCATCGAACAATTTCTTTATCTTCTGGATGATATCGCGGTCTACGCCCTTCTCCAGGGCGATCCGTTCTATCTCACTATATGTTGTTCCTGCCGGAGCGATGTAAAAACGGTTCCCGAGATACCCCTGAAGCGTCTTGAACAGGGTCTCGTAAAATATCCTAGGGTCTTCCGGTTTTAAGTGTCGTTTCAACTCCCTCACACTTCTTTTGGCATACCGGAAAGAAGCCAGGCGCGCGGCGTATTCCGTGTCGTATCTGATCCTGTTCCTGCGCGCATTGGTTACATAAAGAGATATCAATAACACAATTGGTACAATTGTAAGGACAATAAATAGATTACTCCTGTATATCTGGTAATTTTTAGGCAGCCATGCGCCCGGAGATTCCTTTATATATATGATGTCTCTGGCCAGATCTTCTTTTTCCTCAGTCCTCCGCTCAGGCACGGATGCCGCGCCTACCACCTGGGACGGCGACTCTTCAATGCCCTTCTCCACCTGCAGCGGGATCGGATCCTGAGTTATCACCTTGTACATCTTCTGCGCCGGGTCAAAATAACTGAAGACAGCTTTAGGTATCTGTGTGATCATGTCGGTAGTTGGGATGAGGACCTGGGAAAAGGTCTTCCTATTCTCTTCGGTCTTGACCTGCGGATCGTAGACCTTAAAACCTTCGGTATTATCTATCCTGGGCGAAAGCACCGTATTGAAGTTGCCTGTGCCGTTAATGACCATAGTGACCGTCAAAGGATCACCCACTTTTACTTTCTTAGGATTGGCGCTGTATATGAACTGATAATCGCCGACAGCGCCGAGATAGTCTTTAGGCCTGCCTTCGGCAGGGATGGGCTCTATCGTTATCCTGGTTTCCTGGGATTTCAGCTCCATGGGATGCTTTTCATACCGGGTAAAGAAATCGTCAAACGAATCCCTATAGGGTGAACTGTCGTAATCATCCATCATAGA
Organism: Candidatus Omnitrophota bacterium; assembly: GCA_028715235.1. Taxonomy (GTDB): domain Bacteria; phylum Omnitrophota; class Gorgyraeia; order 2-01-FULL-45-10; family 2-01-FULL-45-10; genus JAQUSE01. The sequence goes on from JAQUSE010000186.1 coordinate 2,256, forward strand.
CGGCATCCTGGCCAGCCTCTTTCTGGCAATCACATTGCACTTGATCTTTGCGGGGCCGAGCGAGTAGTCGCCGCTCTTGGTCCCAAATATATTCGTATTGAACTCGAGGACGTCGTATAACAATCCTCCCATACGCTCCCTGTATTGTTTCGGTTCCTTGAACTCTATCTTTGAAAACCCTTCCTGGGCAAAGGTCGGCAACTGGATATCGCTCACATTGAGCCTGTTCACATAAAATTTCACTTTTACCGGAATAAGTTCGTTTACATAAGCCGAGGCCTTGCTGATCTCAAGCTTTACGAATATCCTGTCGCCCAGTTCAATATTATCCGCGGATGACTCTTCGACGCTCTTTGCCGCGATCACTTTCTCAGCCGTAGCCTCCAGCGTCACCGTATTTGATACGTAATTGTCTCCTTTATATTTGAAAGAGAACGGCCCCAACTGAAAAGTCCCTATCTTCAAGGGTAGGACGGTATACATGTGCGTTATAGCGGTGGATACCTGGCCGTTGATGACGGTCATCATGGTCGACGGCCCTAGATACCGTATCTCGAGTCCGCTGATATTCCCTATGTCGGGCGCAGGCATGCTCTGGGTTCCGCGGAAGGAGAGCCCCAGTTGCGCGGACTCGCCGAGGGCTACCTGCCGGCGGTCAAGGCTTACTTCGAATCTTCCGTCCTCTGCATATAATAAGGACGCCAGCGAACAGATCGTAATGGCTAAAACTATAAATATATAAATGCGTTTTTTCATACACACCTTATTTACCAATCTCTGGACGGCTCCGGAAGGTTCACCCTTTTCTTCATCATCTTTATCGCGCCGCCGGTAGCCTCTTCCCCTTTATATCCTTCGAGTATCATCTTAGCTTCCTGTTCCGACATCTCACCAGGCTCTCCCTGCTCCTGCGGTGACTGATATGCTGTCAATCCTCCGCCTTCCTCGTCCTCTTTTGAAATACCGGCTGTCTCTTCTTCCTTTCCTTCTTCAGATGGCTTCGGCTGCTCCTGCTCTTCTTCTCCCGTGCCGCCCTTATCCTTTTCCTGATCCCCGGGCTGCTGCTTATTCTCCTTCTCGCCTTCCTGCTTCTGCTGTTCTTCCTTATCGCCGTCCTGCTCCTTCGGATTTTCCTCCTGCTCGCCGCCTTCTTTCTTCTGCTGATCAGACTCTTCGCCCTCTTTTTTGTTGTCAGCGGCGTTCTTCTCGTCCTCGCCCTGCTTTTGATCCTGGTCCTTCTGGTCACCTTTATCTTGTTCGGAGCTGGATTTCCCTTCTTTCTGCTGCTCTTCCTGCTTCCCAGTTTCCTCTTTTTCCTGACTTCCCCCGCCGCCGGCATCCTGGGGCTGAGACCCTTTTTGCTGATCCTTCTGCTGTTCCTGCTTATCCTGTTGCTGTTTATCCTGGTTTTTCTGCTCCATCAGCTGCATGAGCCTGTTCTCAACGAACTCATAATTATATTTCGCGTCTTTGTCGGACGGATCCAGGTCTATAGCGCGCTTATAAAATTTAAGCGCTGTCTCGTACAGTTCTTTAGTCTTATTGAAATCGCTCTTCTGTTTTGTTGTCCCTATCTTGTACTGGACGTTTCCGATATTGTAATCTGCCTTTGGCACCAATCCAGCGTCACCTGAAGCTATCGCTTTATTGAAAGAATCTATCGAACCGGAATATGACCCCTCCTTGTACTTCGCGGCCCCGATATTGAAATTCACAACCCCGGAATCGCGTTTTTCTTTCAACGCCGCGGAATATATCTTGGCCGCTTCGGAATATTTTTTATCATTATATAATAAATTGCCTTTTTTCACATAATCTTTAAGCGTGGCGAAGGCGCATTCGCTGATCGCGAAGCACATGAGGAACGCGATCGAGATCACCCTTATCATGTCGCGATACGCCTCCTCTCGGAAATGAGCGGTTCGATGAAGAGCAGTAGT
>JAQUSE010000187.1 GCA_028715235.1 Candidatus Omnitrophota bacterium
ATATATCTGCGCGATATGTTTTCTCTTCTCATAAAAGGAGTCGGCTTTCTTGAGCTGGCCTATACCGAGGCTTGCGGCGATATCGGTCATATTTTATTTATAACCGGCTCCTATTATCTCGTAATACCATCCGGCGCCGTTTCCGGAATACCTGTTCCATGCGTCGCGGTCTCTACCGTGAAGGCGCATGACCTTCATCCGTTCGTAAAGGGCCTTGTCGCCGGTAACGGCCATGCCCCCCTCGGCAGTCGTTATCGTCTTCGTGGCGTAGAAACTGAAGGCTGTTATATCCGATATCGTCCCGACCCTTTTACCTTTATAAGAGACGGGTAGGGCGTGAGCGGCGTCCTCGATAACCTTCAGGCCATATTTTTTCGCTATCCGGGATATGGCATCCATGTCGCACGGTACGCCGCCTATGTGGACGGGTATGATAGCCTTTACGGCGCTCCCCGTCTTATTATGGCAGAGGACGCCTTTTTTAACAGCGCATTCTTCCGAGCAGAATTTTTCTATTCCCGCGGGGTCGATATTGCAGTCTTCCTTCCGGACATCTATAAATACCGGATCGGCATTAAAATACCTGATCACTTCGGCTGTCGCCGCGAATGTGTAAGGCGTCGTTATAACCTTATCTCCCTGCCTTAGGCCTACGCTCTCCAATGCGAGGTGCAGAGCGGCTGTAGCCGAATTTACCGCGAGCGCGTAACGGGCGCCGGTATATTTAGAAAAAGCTTCCTCAAATGCCCTGGCCTTAGGGCCGGTAGTGATCCAATTGGACCTTAAGGTGTCTACGACCTCGGCTATATCGTTTTCATCTATGTCGGGAAGAGCAAAAGGGATAAAGTTGTCCATACGATACCTCTCCTTAGGCGTTAGCGCATTCCAGCCATACGTCCTGGTTTATATTGTCGAAATATTTGTTCTTCATTCCTTCACTATTTAAGCTCTTGGGTCTAAAAAAACCTGCGTCGAGATCTTCGCCTTCATACCATATAAGAACATTCGGGTCCTTTATGTCAAGCAGGGGGTCCGAAGCGAGAAGATTCTCCGCGACATAGGCCACGGCCTTCCTGCCGTACAGGAACGCCTCAAGCCCGGACGTCGAAGCCGAGGATATGACTATATCGACCTCATCCAGCAATTCATTGAACGGTTTCGAGACTATCGGGTATCCCGACACGATCGCCTTAACCATGTCGTTGTCCTGTTTCAAAAATCCGGGATGCGGTTTTATCCAAAAATCCGCCGCGGCGCCCAACTCCTTTGCTTTCACTTCCCTAAGAACGCTCTCGAGCATCGATTTCGCTATGAAGCGGTCTATGGGCAAGGCGACCATGACCACCGGTTTTGCGGCCACAGACCCGGCGGACGGCACCTTCCGGGCCGCTTGGTCCGAACAATGCGCGTATCTCCATGCGCCGCCTACAGCAAGTTTCCCGTCGGGTATCCCGCCTTCCTTGTAGAGGCCGGCGAAATAACCGCTCGATGTTATTATCCTGTAAGGAAGCGGCGCGATATCGCTTTCGCCTTCGCCGATAAACTGGGATAGATACTGTTTCCAGATCGAGCTGTGCTGATAGCCGAAAGCCTTTATATTATTGGCGGCGGATGCCATGCAGAGCATCTTCTCCCACGGCTGGTTCTCGAATACATATATGGCCGACCGGCACCATCCTTTTTTAAAAAAAGCGCTCAGTGTTTTAAAAAGGACGAGCCTGACATTGAATCCCATGCTTGAGAATTCGACCCACTCTTCCCTTTCCAAAAGCTTTGCTGCGCCGCATCCTTTTATGGCAAAGACCTTGGCGCCTTCCGGCGTTCCGATCCTCCATCTCGTAAATGCCGCCTTGATAACATCCGAAAATTTTACGTCGAATATAAGCGGCCACAGGATATCTTTATTACTGCGCAGATATTTTGCCGTAGACAGCGGAAAATTAAAGAGATACAGGTAAAAATACGCTATCCCCTTCTTTTCATAGAGCTCGGAAAGCCCCGGTTTAAAATTGTCTACATATCTGCCGCCTTTGAACGTCCTTGTCTCCGACGGGTTCAGAATACACACTGCGGGACCGCCGCAATCCAGGGCTTTAGGCTTTTTAGCGCCATGGTAGTAACGCGCCATTGCCCACGCGACGACAAACCATAAAACCAAAAATTTCCTGTATGCGATCCCCCTCAGTAATAAAGCCGCCTTCTTAAAGAAAAGGTCAGGGGTCCCCAGGAAGATAACAGATTTGCCGGAATTTTAATCCTTAAGATCTGTAAACAACCACGGGTCCTCTACAAATATGACAAGCTCCTCGCCATCCCCGTTCGCTTCGATCAGGCTCGCCGCCAACACCTTATAGCAGACGAGAAGAAAAAAGTCCGTCTGAAAATGGCTCTTCGACGCGAACCTTCCCGCCCACCAGTTTAGCCTGTCGGGCCGGTCTTTTCCGAGATCTCCGACAAAGTCGAGATAGGGCTGCCTCATATCCAGCGACACCTTATGAAGCCTGTCTTTAAGATAAAGTCTATTTTCTTCTCCCAGAACGGCCGAGACCTTAGCTCTCAGGGCAATATCTTTTCCAAGATAACACCAGTGCGCGCCCCGACTCAGTCCGTTTTCCATTTTTTTGAGTTTACCCGCAAAAGCTATCGTGATCATAATCCCTTTACTATCCCATCGAGGACCGACAGGTCTTTTATCTTAATGCAGCTGATTCCTTCGAAGACGTTCTCGCCGCCGCTCAGTCGCGCTATGAAATTTACCGAGTTCTCTTTTGCAGCCGCATAGTCGCTCATGGCATCGCCGATGTATGCAGCCTCGCGCGGTTTTATCTTATACGAATCCAGCGCTTCACGCACCGCGTCCGCCTTCTTCGTCGGCGCGCCGTACGCTTTCTCAAAGAAGCCGCTGATACCGCGGGCCCTGACGATCCCTTCTATCTCATCCTGCGGCGTAGCCGATACAATGAAATATTTATATTGTTTGACGCTATCTTTAAGGAACTCCAGCGCGCCCTTTACGTAAGGAGCTTTGATTACCTCGTCCAGGACGATAGCCGCGAAATTATCGCAGAGCTCGCCGAACTTAGCGTCCGTGAGCGGCCTACTCAATATCTCTTTATATATGTATTTGAACTTGTCATATCTCGAAACGCCCGTATTGCGGACATGATAATCGATCACCTTCTGAACGACCTCATCGCCTTCGCCTTTGAAAACTTTTGCAAAAGCCGCCGTCTTGATATCGACCGATTCCACTATCACACCGTCAAAATCGAAAAATACCGCCTTAATCATCGATTACCCCCAATACGGCGCACGGAGCGCTGTCGAGCCCCTCGACCATGACCGGCAACACTATCACCGACTTGAGTCGCGATAGCCCCTCGGGGATCATCATGTCTTCCACTATAAGGACAGGTCCTGTCCCAAAACTGTCGTCCTTCAATAATATCCTGTGAGATTCCCTGCCGCGCTCCCTGTCTGTCGCGGAGGCGATTGAAATGGTATCTATGCCTATCGCCTTTATGGCGGCAAATCCCTCCCTTATCAGCTTTGCGGCGGACGGATCAAGGAACGGGTTCTCTTCGGCGTATCGCGTCTTACATGCGACCCTCCATCTCGAAAAATGCGTACGTATTAACAGAATATCGCAATCGCCCGGGAGCGCTTTTTCTATGTCGCGCGCATCGATCCTCTGGCCTGGCTGTTTTGGGCAATCCAATACCAGCGGTTTCGAGAAGATAAGTTCATCCATGCCGTATTCGGATATCGCGCGTCCTTTCCCGGCGAAGTGTCTCGGCGCGTCTACGTGGGTCCCCGCATGGTTCGACATCGTAAAGCGGAACGAGTTCGACGTATCGCCGCCGGCAATGCTCCTCTTCGGCTCAAGCACAACGGGCTCCAGGCCGGGATAAAGCGGCATATCCTTCGTGATCGGATAGGACAACCTGATATATCGCGTCATGCTATCTTCTGTTGTTCCTTGTCTTAGCGCTCACTACGAGACCGTCGTACGACGGCAGCGGGTTCTTGTCCTTGTAGATGCTGTGCATGCAGTCGAGTATGCCCTGACTTAAGTCGAGGTATGTCCTCGGCACGAGCTTCTTCGCAAGTTTCGGCGCGAACGAATAAGGCGTTATCTCGTAATGGTGGCTCAACCGCGGCTCCACATATTCCACCTTG
>JAQUSE010000188.1 GCA_028715235.1 Candidatus Omnitrophota bacterium
GCCCTTCAGGTCCTCTTTGAGCCATTTAGCGACCGGCACCGCGAATCCCTGCTTGCTCTTGGATAGGGTCTTTGCGGGAAGCTTTCCCTTAAGCGCTTCTTTGAGTATCCATTTGGTGTTGAAATGGCGCAGCTTATAGTTGCAAGGTATGCTTGCCGCGAATTTGGCGAAATCCGGGTCGAGAAACGGCGCGCGCACTTCAAGAGAGTTCGCCATGCTCGCCCTGTCCACCTTGGCCAATATGTCGTCGGTCATGTATGTCTTTACGTAAATGTACATAGCCTGGTCCAGCGGGCTTAAGTCCTTCGCGTTATAGAAAAATTTCCTTGTGGGAGCGTAAATATCGGATTCGCCCGCCGCGGCCTTATCCGGCAAAAACATCTTCTTCTGTTCCTCGGATGTGAAAGAGCCTATCCATACCTGATGGCGCACATCTTCCGGGAAGCCTAGCCCGCGCAGGAACCTCCGAGCCTTGAAGTTCAGGCTCATATAATCGTTCGACGTCGCGGTCATCCCGACCATCGCTTCCAGCAGCTTTTTTCTCAGCCCGAGCGGCAGCGCGCTGAAATAACCGTTTATCTTGTGCGCGAGGAAAGAAGGATACCCGAGAAAAAGCTCGTCCCCTCCGTCGCCGCCTAGCGCGACCGTCACATGTTTGCGGGTAAACCTTGAAACTATATATGTGGGGATTATCGATGAATCGGCAAACGGCTCGTCCAGCAGGTCCAATATCTCGGGAAATACCTTAAGCATCGTATCGGGTTCTACGATCTCCTCGCGGTGGTCCGTCCCGAAATAGTCGGCCACGAGCCTGGCGTCTGGCGATTCGTCGAATGACTTCTCTCTGAACCCTATCGAGAATGTCTTTATATCTTTCGGGTCCATGAGCTCTCTCATCATGCAGACGACGGCCGAAGAATCGATCCCGCCCGACAGGAATACCCCGAGGGGCACGTCGCTTACGAGGCGCTTCCGCACCGACTCTTTCAGGAGCATCACGAGCCGCTCTTTCGCGCACTCGAGGTCAAAATCCTTATTTCTTTCGAACTCCAGGTCCCAATAGCGCTCGGTCCTGACAACGCCGTCCTTCAACGTAAGCTTTGTGCCGGGCTCCAGCTTATTTATATTCTTGAATATGGAATACGGGGACGGGACATACTCGTAGGCAAGGTATTTGCCGAGCGACGGGAGGTCTATCTCCCGCCTGACGGACGGATGCTTTAGGAGCGCCTTCAATTCGGAACCGAAGATGAACTGGTTATCGAAAACGGCGTAATAGAGGGGCTTTTTCCCGAATCTGTCTCTCGCCAGAAAAAGCGTCTTCTTCTTCGCATCCCACAATGCGAGAGCGAACATGCCGTTGAAACATTTTAAGCAGTCCTCGCCGTATTCTTCATACGCGTGGATGATCGCTTCCGTATCGGAATGGGTCTTAAATGAGTGCCCTTTTTTCTGCAGCTCGTCCTTGATCTCGCGGAAATTATATATCTCGCCGTTATAGACTATCGCTATCGAAGAGTCAACGCTTGTCATCGGCTGGTGGCCGGATTCCAGGTCTATGATGGAGAGTCTTCTGTGTCCGAGGGCGACGTTATCCTTTAAATAAAAACCCTCGTCGTCGGGGCCTCGCAGCTTAAGCGTCTCGGTCATCCTCTTAAGTATAGATTCATCGGGGCGTTTCGATGTGTCCAGATGAATGTAACCGCAGATCCCGCACATTAAGGCAGCCTCAACCTTCGAGTTTATTTATCACCAGTCCCGAGACAGGCTTCGGATAGAAATACGTAGCCTTCCTCGGCATACGTTCCCCGAGCCTCGCTATCTTCTTCACCTCAGACACTTTGGTAGGATTCAGGAAGAACGCTATTTTGCACCTGCCCTTATCCACCAGGTCCGCCGCGTCTTCGGGATTTTTCAGGAACTCTATGTTATCGTCGTCATCCGATATCCCCAGGACATGCTGGAATATGAAGAGGTGCAGTATCGATACGTCGAGCCGTTTCCAGTCTTTGGACTTATCCCTTATAGCTTCGTCGGAAACACCGGCGTCCTTCAATTTTAGTATATAATATTTGCCCTCTCCGGCATACGTCCCGAAGGCGTGGACCTTCCCGAGCCTCCCGAGCCTCTTCATCATGGCCCTTAAGGAGGGCGCCTTCTCGACGGTAAAGAAACGCGACAGCCTTCTCACCGCCTCATCGCCGCTTAAGGTCCCGGTATCTTTGACCGCGCGGTGGGCCGGCAATATCGTAAGCATCTTTTCGTCCGACTCCACAAAATAGACCATCAGGTACCTGGCCGCTTTCTTCACATCCTCCGTCGCGTCGGAATAATCCACCATCCTGGAATAGTTGCGCGCCGTCTCATACCTGTGGTGGCCGTCGGCTATGAATGTGTCCTTCTCCCTCATTATCTTCCTTATCTTGTCGATAGCGGCCGTGTCGCTCAGTTTCCATACCTTATGCCTCGCCTGGTCGAAATATACGTCTATGACGGGCCTGTTCCGGGCGATGAACTTCTTCAGGATGGACGTTATCCTCCGGGCGTTATCTTCATACAGGATGAATATGGGGCTTAGGTTAGCGCGGACTTCTTTCATCAGTTTCAACCGGTCCGCCTTCGGCGCGGCGAGGGTATTCTCGTGAGGCAAGACCTTGCTTGAAGAGCTATCCGTCTCGAGGCCCATGAGGCTGATAAAGCCTATGCGCCTGATCGGTTTCTTATTGTATTTATATTCCTGCGAATATATGTATATCGACTCTTCCGCGTCCCGGACGAGCACGCCGGATCTTTGCCATGATTCAAAAGCTTCCCCGGCGCGCGTATAGCGGTTATTCTTTTCGTCGTCGAGCTTCCCTATCTTATTCAATTCGAGCCTGACTATATTATAAGGACTGGCGCGATAGAGCCTGTTCTGCATCTCCGGGGGTATAATATCGTACGGCGGCGCGACCACCGCGGAGAGGTTCTTCAATTTGGCTTTATTGTAACGGACTCCTTTAAAGGGTTTCACTATCGGCATATTTCGCTCTTTCTTTTTAATGACCCTATATAAATATAGATACCAATATTCAATCCTATGAGATCCACGATGTAATCGGCTATATCCGCTTTTCTGTCGGGGACAAAACTCTGGTGCCATTCATCCACTCCCGCGTAAAGAGCGGCGATCAGCATGCATATCATCACAGCCTTTGCGAGGGCCATCTTCGATGAATCGAATAATGCTTTTATCATGAGGAACCCCAGGACAAAATATTCCGCCATGTGGGCTACCTTATCGAAGCCGAAAAAGCCGAATCTGGGCAGGTGTCTTCCGGGGATCGAAGAGAGCGCGGATATCAGGACCATCCACAATAATATAAGGACCCAAAGGCTCAATGTCTTGTTTATGTTTTTACGCATGAGGGCAGCCTTTACACCCGTCGGATTTATCTTTACTGCACGCGGAGGCGCCCTTTTTGCCCTTGTTCTTGTAATCGGTCTGGTAAAAACCGGTGCCTTTGAATATTATACCGCTGCCCGATCCAATCAGCCTGACGACCTTCCCTTTACATTTCGGACAGCTTTTTAAATGTTCCGATGTCATCGACTGGAACTTCTCGAACTTATGTCCACATTTCTCGCAAACGTAATCGTAAGTCGGCATGTATTGCTCCTTGCCATATACTCGTTTGTGTAATGTTAAATGTGTAATGTGTAAAGTAAAAATTAAAAGAGAATTTTCCATTACACATGGCTACTTTACACCTGCATTACACATTAAACTTTACACATTACACTTATTTGAACAGCTTCCTCATCTTTTCCATAAATGACCGTGACAACGGTCCGGTATCCTCCCCGGACACCCTGGCGTACTCTTTTAAAGCCTTCTTCTGTTCCTGCGAAAGGTTCGCGGGGATATCTATCTGCACCTTGACGAGCTGGTCGCCTCTGCCGTGATCGTGGAGATGGGCCACACCCTTGCCTCTTAACCTGAACGTCCTGCCGCCTTGCGTCCCGGGCGGTATCTTCATCATTATCTTTCCGTCTATCGTCGGCACTTCTATCTCGCCGCCCAATACAGCCGTGGGGAAACTTACAGGGACCTCGCAGTGGATGTCGGATTCCTGTCTCTCAAATATCTCGTGC
>JAQUSE010000013.1 GCA_028715235.1 Candidatus Omnitrophota bacterium
ACGCATATAAAAAGATATCATGACCTTATGGGGGAACTTGATGAGTTGGCGGAAAGAATTAACTGGAAGTATATGAACGATGAATGGAAGCCTATAATATATCTCAAGCGGCATTTCTCGCCCGAAGAGATAAAACCGTTTTACAGGATCGCCGATATATGCATCGTGAGCTCGCTTCATGACGGGATGAATCTTGTAGCGAAAGAGTATATTGCCGCTAAGAACGACCTGAACGGCAGCCTCATATTAAGCCGGTTTACGGGCGCTGCAAGAGAACTAACCGACGCGGTCCAGGTCAACCCGTACTCTATGGAGGAGTTTGCCGATAGTATCAGGCTGGCCGCGGATATGCCGCTGCCGGAGAAGAAGAGGCGCATGGAAAATATGAGGAAGATCATCACGGATAATAATATCTACAAATGGGCGGGAAACATAATTACGGAATTGACCACTATAAAGAAGGTATGAAATATCTATTCTCGGATCATGAAAGGATAAAAAAGGAATTAAAAGGCAAATTCATATATCTATTTCTTGATTACGACGGCACGCTCTCGCCTATAGCCGAGTCTCCCGGCAAGGCTGTTATGCCGCGAAAGACGAAAGATCTGCTCCGGAAGTTGTCAAAGATGCCGGACCGGAAAATAGCTATTGTGAGCGGAAGGGCCCTGGCGGATATTTCAAAACGCGTAGGGTTAAAAAATATCGTATATGTGGGAAACCACGGATTTGAGATCAAGGGGCCGAAGATAGAATTTAAAAGCCCCGCGCCGATACGGTACAAAAAGGCGCTTGAGGAGATTAAGGCAAGATTGTCGGCAAACCTTTCTTCGGTCAGGGGCGTCTACATAGAAGACAAAGGGTTTTCCCTGAGCGTGCATTACAGGTTGGTGGATAAAAAAAGAGCGCCATTGGTAAAATCAGAATTTTTTTCCGCCGTTCTTTTACACGAATTAAGGAATACGGTCAACGTTAAGCCGGGGAAGATGGTGCTGGAAGTAAGGCCGCCGGTGCCGTGGGATAAGGGGAAGGCCGTCCTGTGGCTTTTAGGCCGCCGCTTATTCGCGATGCGGGATAGAAAGAAGAAGGTCCTCCCTGTATATATAGGCGATGACATAACGGATGAAGACGCGTTTAAATCTCTGAAAGGCCGGGGTATTACAATATCTGTGGGTAAAGCGGATAGGACAACGGCCCGGTATTATGTAAGGGATACTGAAGAAGTCGCGATGTTTTTAGAAGCCGTTTCAATGGTATAAAGACGGGTGTGTTATGGCGGAAAAAGAGATAATTAAAGCGAGGGAGCCGTTTCGCTTCTATACGCGTCTCAATCTTTCCGAGTTGACCGGATTAAAGGCGTCAAATATGGAAGAACTGCTGGATCGCATAAAACAGGTGCCGGAATCCAGCATCTATCACCATACGCACAGGTTCCTACAGCAGCATCAGCATCTATCGCCCGAACCGCCCAATGACTTCGCGTATTGGGTCACGAACGCGCTTGGAGAGAAAGAACTGGGTGAGGAGCTGGCAAGTATAGATACGATACAGTTCAGCGCTATCAGCGATCTGCGTCAGGCCTTCATATCGGTCATCGAAGCCTACTTGAAAGACAATCCCGAATCCAGGAATAGGTCGACGCACGGAAGCGGCGCGTTCTATTTCATAAAATCCCTGAGTTTCATCCTTCCCACAGGATATGAAGCCAACGACCTATTGGAATTTTCCCGCATCCTTGAAAATATTTCCATAGATTCTATATATTTTCATATATTCGAAGCGCGCCTCAGGGTCGGAAAGAAAATCAATGATTTTTCCTACTGGATAGAGAGTTCGCTGGGCAATAAAAGACTGGCGGATTCAATATCGAGGCTGGATCCTTATACCTATACGCTGGAAGATCTCAGGAAGACTATCATAGAGAGGGTCTCAAAATGCATATAATCACGATATGGCAAAGATAGAAGAATATATCCCTATAGTCGGACAGGCGACGATAGATGACCTGCGCCGGATCAGCGATAAGCTGAAAGGAAAGGTCATACAAAATATCAATTCGACCTCGGTCGGGGGAGGCGTGGCGGAGATACTTAGCCGTATGATACCCTTGTTAAAAGAATTAGGCCTCGACGCGCGGTGGGACGTCATCAAGGGAGGCGCCCAGTTTTTTGAGGTAACGAAGAAATTCCATAACGCGCTTCATGGCAAAGCGGAAGATATCAAACAGCAGGACTTCGATATCTTCATGGAGACAAGTCAGGCGAATATCGACCAGGTAGATACGTACGGAGACATCATCCATATTCACGACCCCCAGCCGATAGCCATGGTCAATAAAAAAAAGGACAATAAATGGATATGGCGCTGCCATATTGATATATCGGACCCCGATCGCAAGGTTTGGGACTTTCTTAAGGGCTTCGTAGTGAAATATGACGCGGCGGTCTTTTCCGCGCCCAGTTTTACGCGAAGACTGCCGAACAGGCAGTTCCTGATATCGCCGTCCATAGATCCCACGAGCGATAAGAATAGGGAACTGCCGCAGGATGTTATAGACGGGATCCTGAAAAAATATGAGATCAAAAATGATAAGCCGATAATAACCCAGATATCCAGGTTTGACAGGCTGAAAGACCCGGTGGGCGTAATAAAAGCGTATGAAAACGTCAAAAAGTACGTTGATTGCCGGCTTATTCTTGCCGGAGGAGGCGCTCAAGACGATCCGGAGGGGGTGGAGGTGCTGGAGGAGGTGCGGGAAAAAGCCAGGCATGACGCGGATATCCATGTGTTATTATTGCCCCAGGATGATATAGTCGTGAACGCGCTTCAGCGCGCTTCAGCGGTAATAGTGCAGAAATCCCTTAAAGAGGGTTTTGGGCTGACGGTTGCCGAAGCCTTATGGAAGGCGAAGCCGGTTGTGGCGTCAAATGTCGGAGGTATCCCTCTCCAGATAGCGCATAAATATTCCGGGCTTTTATGCCACTCCATCGAAGGGGCCGCGTTTTCGATAAAACAGCTGCTCAACAGCCCTAAATACGCCAAAAAGCTCGGAGAGAACGGCCGGGAGCACATAAAGAATAATTTTTTGATAACGCGCCATATAAGAGATTACATGCTGCTATTCCTGTCGCTATATTATAATGAGGATACCGTATATTTATAATTTTTAGGAGAGATATGATGCTGGAACATATCGCGTCTTATTTTCAATATGTGAAATTTACGGATGTTGCCGATATCGGAATCATTTCTATATTTATATATCTGATACTGGTCTGGTTCAAAAAGACCAGGGCGCGTTTCATATTGATCGGCATGATAATGCTGGCGTTTCTCTATATATTGGCCCGCTTATTCGGTCTTTATTTGACCACCGTGGCCCTGCAGGCGTTTTTCGCGGTGGCTTTTATTATGATAGCCATAATATTTCAGGACGATTTTCGCCACTTTTTCGAGAGAATCGGGATTTTCGGCGTTAAGCGCAGAGAGCGCGGCGTAAAGCCATTTTCGCAAAACGCGGAAATTATATTAAGCGCCCTGGCTAACCTGTCCCGCAAAAGGATAGGAGCCCTGATCGTTATAAGAGGGGAAGATCCTCTCGACAGGCACCTTGAGGCGGGCCTTGACGTTGACGCGATGGTGAGCCAGGTCCTTCTCGAAAGCATCTTTGACCGCCACGTGCCAAGCCACGACGGCGCCGTAATTATCGAGGGAGGCCGCGTAACTAAATTAGGATGCCATTTGCCGCTTTCAACGAATATCAAAGAGATCGGGCGGCTCGGTACGCGCCATGCCGCGGCATTAGGCATAGCCGAAAATACAGACGCCCTCTCCCTTGTTGTTTCAGAAGAGGAGGGGAGCATTTCGGTGGCGGAGGACGGCAGAATAAGGCATTTAAAAGACGCCGCGCACCTTAATAGCACGCTGATGGAATTTTACCGGAAGAAATTTCCGGAAAAGAAGACCATGGGTTTAACGCGTTTTTTGACTGTCCATTATCCGGAGAAGATAATTGCCGTCCTGGTCGCCTTCAGCCTATGGATGGCGTTCGGGCACCGGGTCGAAAATGTCCGCCGGGATTTTGTCGCCCCTATCGAATACAGGAACCTTGCCGAAAACCGGATCATTGACGAACCAAAGACAAAAGAGGTAACGGTAACATTGAGCGGCACCGAACAGGGATTCAATCTCATCCGTCAGGATGAATTAAAAATATCATTGGATATGTCGAAGATAGCGGACGGGACGAACGAGATAGCTCTTTCTAACGACATGGTGCGGAATTTTTCCAACCTATCGGTTGTCAATGTAGAACCCAGGCAGATCGTTTTAAACTCATACCGGCTTATACCGCTTACGATACCGGTCGAATTAAAGACCAGGGGAAAACCTCCGCCGGGTATTATAGTGCGAAGCGTTAAGATAGAACCGGATTCAGTCTCGATCGTGATCCCAAGCACAGCATCACGCGATAAAATCTATATCAGCACGGAGCCTATTGACTTAACGGCGATAACCGAAACGACGACCGTCATCACTAAGCTTATAGTCGCTCCTGATATCCGCTTTTCCGGCGACAAAAGCCCCGACCTGAAAGTCATCGTTGAAGCCGAAAAGAAAAAAAGACCGGAGTAGCGCCATCGGGTATATATGAAATACCGCAGAGGTATAAGCGCAAGTTTTTTTATTATTATGTTTTGCCTGTGTTCATTACAGGATAGCCCTGCGGTGACAGCGTCGGTCTCTTCCGGGGATATCCGGCGGATCGGCGATATGGTCTTCCGGAACGAATGCTCAGGCAAAGAAGAATTACTGGTGAACTGGAACGAGGGTGAGGATTTTTTATCGCTGGGCATCGGCCACTTTATCTGGTATCCGGCGACGGACGTTAAGGATTTCATAGAAAGTTTCCCCTTATTCTTGAGATACGCTAAGGATTCAGGCGCAGAGATACCCGGATGGCTTGGCAGAAACCTGTCCCGGCCGTGCCCCTGGAATACGCGCGATGAATTTTTGCGCAGCCAGGATGATCCCCGTTTGATAGAATTACGCAGGTTTCTGATATCGACAAAGCTTGTCCAGGCCCGTTTCATAGTCAAAAGGCTTGATGACGCCCTGCCCATTATGCTTAAAAATGTTCCGGAAGAAGACCGCGGCGGGATATCCGCGCGATTCGGGCGCCTGTCTTTGTCGCGGTCGGGCGCCTTCGCTATGGTCGATTATATCAATTTCAAAGGCCTGGGGATCTCCCCATCCGAACGGTATAACGGCAAAGGCTGGGGGCTCACTCAGGTGTTGTTAAATATGAAAGAAGATAATGCCGCTAATGATACCTTAAAGGAATTTGTTAATGCCGCGAAGAGGACCCTTGAAGAGAGGGTAAATAACGCGCCTCCGGGACGCAATGAAAAAAAATGGCTCGCCGGATGGCAGAATAGGGTGGAGTCTTACCTGTATAATATAAAGGCGGGAAGATGATCGGCATATTCGTGAAATTCGTTATCTGCGCCGGAGTTATCCTGTATTGCGGTAAAAGAGTGGCCAGATACGGCGACGCCATCGCTGAAAAGACCGGCTTGAGCGGGCTATGGATCGGCGTTATATTGGTGTCTGTCGCTACGAGCCTTCCGGAATTATTTACAGGCGTGGGAAGCACGGTCTTTATCGACGCTCCCAATCTCACCGTAGGCAATCTGCTTGGAGCCAATACGTATAATCTGGTAAACATATCCGTCCTGGATCTCTTGAACCAAGGCGCGCCTCTGTTAAGCGTGGTATCTACGGGTCAATTATTGACAATTGTTTTAAGCCTTATACCTCTGACGATAGCCGCGTTAGGGATATTCTTAAATTCGAGGTTGCCGGAGATATCGTTCATGAATGTCAGTTTATTCAGCATACTGATCCTCGCCGCATATCTCATAGCTACGCGTACGATATTCGTATTCGAGAAAAAGCAGCAAGCGGTTAAAGAGCTGATAAAAGAGGAAAAAAATGTCTTCAAATATGACAGCATCTCGCTAAAGACTGCCTGTATCCGCTATGGAGCGGCCGCGGTTGCCATAGCGGCCGCTGGGGTATGGCTTGCGTATATAGGAGACGATCTGGCGGGGGTCCTGAATCTAGGGCAGAATTTTATAGGCAACCTGTTCCTTGGGTTTGCCACCACTTTGCCGGAGATGACTGTATCGATCGCCGCACTTCGTTTAGGCGCGAAAGAGCTGGCTGTGGCGAATATGGTCGGGTCAAATCTTTTTAATATAACGATAATATTCGTGAATGATCTATTATACAGGAAAGCTCCCATCTTTTCAGTCTTAACCCAGCAGCATATCTTTACCGCTTTTATAGTCATGATCATGACTATAGTCGTCATGTCCGGTTTGATTTTAAAGCCAAAGAAGAAGACGAGGATCGGTTTAAGCGCGTATGCCATAATATTGATAGCCGTATTTATCATAGGGTCGTATATCAATTTTATTCTCGGACATAAGTAAGGAATATATGAATTCTAAAGAACGATGCATGATGAAGGCCGCGAGCATCAGCCTCTGGTTCAACGTCGTGCTGTTTATTTTTAAGCTCGGGGCATTGATCGTCGTCCGGTCGCTGGCCATCGCTACGGATTTCGCGATAACCGTAGTCGGGCTTACCGTATCCATTATACTTTATAATTCGCTAAAGCTGTCGGTAAGGCCCGCCGACCTGTTACATAATTACGGTTACGGAAAAGTGGAGCATGTATGCGAGGCTATGGAGGGCATAGTCCTTATGGGGATAGCCATAATTATGTCCTTCCAGGCATTTGCCACGTTCTTCCGGCCGAGCCACGTCACCTTTCCATGGATAGGCTTCGCTTCGAGTGCGCTAAGCCTGTCGCTTAATTTCGTCGGGGCTTTCTTTTTATTCCAGCTGGCCCGCAAGAGCCTATCCCCGGCGGTCAAAGCGGAAGCGGTGCACTATACACTGGAAGGGTTTATATCTACGGCGATCGGGTGCGCTTTTATAGTGACCATACTGCTTAAATCGAGCCCATACACAGCTATAGAGCCGTACATCGATCCTACCGTTACTATACTTGTGAGCCTCGCGATCTCGCTGCCTTCAATCAAACTCACAAAGCAGGCGTTTGTAAATCTGCTGGATATCTCGATAGAGGAGCCGGGAAAGATGGAGACCGTCGTGAGGCTGGCCCAGCACGCGGATGAATACTGTAATTTTAAGGGCTTGAAGACGCGTACAGCGGGGCATAAGAAGTTCATAGAGGTAAAATTGATCATGCCTAAGGATATGGCTTTTTCCAACGCGTATGAGATCGTATCAAAGATCGAGAAGGATATCGCGGGGGGAGTCCCCGACAGCGAAGTGACCGTTATAATGGTGCCGTGCGCGAAGGATTGCGGCCTGATACAGGACAAAAAACCTTGCCCATATTTATAATACCGATTGAAGGCATATTGTTATGGGTCGCGGCGCTGATATTCGTGAGCGTCGTCGCCAGCAAGCTTTCCGATAAATTTGCCGTTCCCGCTCTTTTGCTCTTCCTGATAATAGGGATGTTCGCCGGATCGGAAGGAATAG
Source organism: Candidatus Omnitrophota bacterium (assembly GCA_028715235.1). Taxonomy (GTDB): domain Bacteria; phylum Omnitrophota; class Gorgyraeia; order 2-01-FULL-45-10; family 2-01-FULL-45-10; genus JAQUSE01. The sequence goes on from JAQUSE010000013.1 coordinate 7,582, forward strand.
GCGGCATCTATTTCGATAACGCGCAACTGGCAAAATCGATCGGTATAGTTGCCCTGATCTTTATTATTTTCTCCGGAGGCCTTGATACAAAGTGGAGCGAGGCTAAACCGGTCATCTGGCCGGGGATCGTCCTTTCGACGGCCGGAGTGCTGATCACCGCTCTCATAACGGGTTATTTCGCCGTCCGTATCCTTAAATTTCCTCTCCTGGAAGGTATGCTGCTCGGCGCCATCGTCTCCTCGACCGATGCCGCCGCCGTCTTCAGCATCCTGAGGTCCAAGCGTATAAGCCTGAGAAGCCCTTTAAAACCGCTGCTTGAATTCGAATCCGGCAGTAACGATCCGATGGCTGTTTTTTTGACAGTCAGTATCATAAGCATGCTTAAAGCGCAAAGCACGGACTTTGCCGCTTTGATCCCCGGTTTTATACAGGATATGGGCATGGGCGCGCTTACCGGTTATCTAATGGCGAGGTTCATCGTATTTTTCATCAAAGGCCTTAAACTGGAATACGAAGGGCTCTATCCGGTAATAATGATATCGTTCGTGCTCATGACGTACGTGACCGCTGTCTTCCTGAAAGGCAACGGCTTCCTTGCGGTATATATAATGGGCCTTATGCTGGGGCGCTCGGAGTTTCCGAATAAAAGAATGGTTATGAAATTCCATGACGGCCTGGCCTGGCTTATGCAGATAGTCATGTTCGTGACTCTGGGGATGCTCGTCTTTCCTTCACACCTTGTCCCGTTAATAGGGCCGGGGCTTTTACTTACCGCTCTTCTTATGGTGGTGGCCCGTCCGGCCAGCGTCTTTTTGTGCTTATTACCGTTTAAAATCGGTGTATGGAAAAAAGCTATGGTCGCATGGGTCGGCTTGAGAGGGTCCGTTCCTATCATCCTGGCGACATTCCCTTTTGTGGCGGGCATTCCGCAGGCAGATACGATCTTCAATGTCGTATTTTTTGTCGTCATAGCGTCGGTCTTCATACAAGGCACGTCCATACCGGCTGTTTCAAGGATATTGAAGCTGGACGTTCCTATGGCTTACAGGAGGCAATACCCGATCGAGTTCGAAAAGACAGAGGCCATCGACGCGGAATTGATAGAAGCCATTGTCCCGTACGATTCGATGGCGGCCGGCAGGAGGATAAAAGACCTGAAGATCCCGGAGAAATGCCTTATTATGCTCATTTCCAGGGAGGATAAATTTATCATACCATCAGGATCCGTTGTTATAGAAGGAGGCGATGTCTTATTGACACTCGCGAACGCGGCTGATTTTTCGACTCTTCAGCAAACGCTGGCGAAGCTTAAAAAGAAGGACGCTTATGAGGCCGGATGACGCGGCATAATATTTGCCGTATGACCGTTTCATGATATAATGTATTATGATATTATGCTAATAAAGGTTAATATGCAAAGACGCTGCGCTGTATATGCCCTTATCTTTTTTTTAGCTGTTTTTAACCCCGCGCAAAACACCGCTAACGCAGAAGAGCCGCTCTCCTTAAATAACGTCATAAATGAAGCGTTGATATCCAACCCGGAAATTTTATCCGCAAAACGGTCCTACGAAGCGGCATCCGCGCGGATCTGGCAGGCGGCAAGCTTGAATGATCCTATGGTTGAACTTGAGTATGACAAAATGACCGCAGATAGGATGCTGACGGGCGATCCTATGAAAACCTATGCCATATCCCAGGATATCCCGTTTCCTACAAAGCTCTATCTGCGCGCCAAAATAGCTTCGAAGATCGCCAGGATGTCCTATGAAAGTTATAAAACGAAGGAAAAAGAAATAATCGCCCGCACAAAAAGCGCGTATGCCGAACTTTTCTATATTTACAGGGCAATTGATATAAATAAGGAAAATAAAGGCATCCTGGAGCAGCTTTCGCAGAGCGCTACGGCGCGGTATTCAAAGGGGCTGGGAACTCAGGGGGATGCTCTTAAGGCACAGGTTGAGCTCGCTACGGTCGACACAGAACTTATTATGCTGGAACAAAAGCGCGTTACGGCGCAGGCGAGACTGAACATACTCCTTAACAGAGATCCCGGAGAAGAACTTGGCGTCCCCGCGCCCGAAGAAGCTATTAAATTTGAAAGCAAATTGGAAGAATGTTATTCCCTGGCTGAACAGAATAATCCTGAGCTTAAAGCGTATCGCTATGGCATCGAACGAGGGAAGACCGCGTACGACCTGTCCCTTAACGAATTCATGCCTGATTTTACCCTTAAATATAAGCAGATGGTACAGGGCGATAAGGCTGTAGGAGACGCTTGGGCCGGGATGCTGGGCGTGACGGTCCCTTTGTGGTTTTTTCAAAAACAGGCCTTTGGCGTGAAGGAGATGAAGTCAGAACTCGAAATGCTAAAAGCCGAGTACGCGGCGAAAGAGAAGGCCGTCCTTTTTGATGTGCGTGACGCTTATGCAAGAGTAGAGGCGAATAAAAAACTTGTAGAACTTTATGAGACCGCCTTTTTGCCGCAGGCGGAGGAAACGCTCAATGCTTCAATAAAGGGGTATGAATCTGATAAAACCGATTTTCTTACGTTATTGGACTCAAGAAGGATGCTCGTAGATTTTAAGCTAAAACATTACAACGCTATCCTTGACCTTAGGATAGCGGTTGCGGATCTTGAAAGAGCGATAGGCGCCAGCGCGGATTCGGAGAAACCAAAAGAGGTAAAAAATGCGAAGAAATAAATACATATTTGTAATGGCTGTATGTTTAGTTTTAGCGGCTGCATCATTATCTATAATTTCAGGTTGCGGTCAAAATAAGGCCGCCGACCAGGGGGAAGCGACATATTACTGTCCGATGCACCCGGCCTACACATCTGATAAGCCCGGTGACTGCCCTATATGTAATATGAAACTCGTGAAGAAGGATGCGGCCCCGGAGAAGAAGACGGCAGTTGATGAGCATGAGGGCCATAAGATGGCAGGACCTGCGCCGGCTGAGGAAAAGACGCTGGAGGAAGTCTGCATAGAGCATAAATGCACAATGAATAATTGCCCGATGAATGTGACGACGGGTTTAAGGCCGGGTGAAAGGATAATCTGCCCCATTTGCGGTGAAGTTATATCTACCGCGAGCGGTAAAGTGGTAGAAATATCTAAACAACCGGTTGTAGAAGATCATTCCAGGCTCGCCGGGCCGACAGTTACGATAAGCGCGGAAAAACAGCAATTAATAGGCGTAAAGACAGAGCCTGTAGCGAGAAAAGCTCTTACAAAGGTGATCCGCGCTTCGGGGAAGGTTGCCTACGACCCGGAGCTTGTTATTACTCAGGAAGAATTTATCCAGGCGATCAAGAATGAAGAGAATGTGAAAGATTCTCCTCTTGCCGACATTATCGAAAGAGCGAAGTCTATGACTGATGCCGCGCGTAATAAGTTAAAACTTTTAGGGATGAGCGATGACCAGATTAGCGAAATCAATAAAACTAAAAAAGCCCAGACAAATCTATATCTTCCCGGCCGGGGAGAGGGCGTATGGGCTTATGTATCGATATATGAATATGAAATAGGGCTTGTCCATCCGGGGGATGCGGTGGAGATAGAATCGGTCGCGTATCCGGGTGAAATCTTCTCAGGCAAAGTAGTGTCTATAAATCCCGTGCTTGATCCCATTACAAGAACAAATCAGGTTAGGGCAGAGGTCGCGAATCCGGATAGTAAGCTAAAGCCGGAAATGTTTATAAACGCGAAGATTAAGGTTGATCTCGGAGAAAAACTGGCGGTTCCGGAATCAGCCGTTTTGAATACAGGATTACGAAAGATAGTTTATCTATCCAAAGAAAATAATACATTAGAATCGAGGGAAGTGGAATTAGGGAATAAGGCGGAAGGTAATTATGAAGTCCTGGGCGGCCTCGGCGAAGGCGACATTGTTGTAACAAGCGGAAATTTCCTGGTGGATTCGGAGTCGCGCCTGCAAATACCGGTAAACTCTGAACATCAACACGGCCAATAGCGATGTCTATTCTAGTCGAAAAGATCATAGAGTTCTGCGCTAAGAATAAGTTTATAGTATTCTTGCTGGTGGGCATGATTAGCCTTGCCGGCGTCTACTCTATGATGCATGTACCGCTTGACGCTATACCGGACCTTTCAGATACACAGGTAATTATTTATTCCCAATGGGACCGCTCCCCGGACATCGTGGAAGATCAGGTCACATACCCGATTGTGACAGCCATGCTCGGAGCTCCTAAAGTAAAGGATGTGCGCGGATTTTCCGATTTCGGATTTTCTTATGTGTATATTATTTTTGAAGACGGCACAGATATCTATTGGGCGCGTTCAAGAACTCTTGAGTATTTAAGCAAGATCACCCCACGACTCCCGGAAGGCGTGAAGGTGGAGCTGGGTCCGGACGCAACGGGCGTGGGTTGGGTTTTCCAGTATGCCCTGGTCGATGAAACCGGCCAACATTCTCTGGCTGACCTAAGAAGCTTCCAGGACTGGTACCTGCGTTATTATTTACAGGCTGTGCCGGGCGTCGCCGAGGTCGCTACGGTAGGCGGATTTGTCAAACAATACCAGATCAATATCAATCCCAACGCTTTACTGGCCTACAATATCCCCATAACACAAGTAGTCGAGAATGTCCGCAAAAGCAATAATGATGTAGGCGGCCGGCTGATTGAATTCAGCGGGGCCGAATATATGATAAGAGGGCGGGGCTACATAAAATCTGTTAAGGACATAGAAGATATATATGTGGGCCTCGGCCTGGACGGCGTGCCTGTAACGATAAAACAGGTCGCAAACGTCTCTCTGGGGCCCGATATACGCAGAGGCGTAGCTGAACTGAACGGCACAGGTGAAATCGTTGGCGGCGTGGTCGTTATGCGGCATAAGGAAAACGCCTTAGAGGTCATAAAGAAGGTTAAAGCTAAATTAAAGGAGGTGGAGCCGGGCTTGCCGAAAGGCGTTAAGATCGTAACCACTTATGACAGATCCGATTTGATACGCGCTTCGATAGCTACGGTTAAAGATAATCTGATCCAGGAATTGATAATCGTAAGCGTCATGCTTATCTTCTTTTTGCTCCATTTTCGTTCGGCACTTATACCTATTATAGGCCTCCCGATAGCCGTAGCCATAGCGTTCATACCGATGAGCTGGATGAAGCTTACTTCAAATATCATGTCATTGGGTGGTATCGTTGTGGCCATAGGCGACATGGTTGACGCGTCTATCGTGTTTGTGGAAAATGTCCATAAGCGCTTGGATGAGTGGTCAAAAGGCCTTCGCCATGGGAAAAGGGAGGACATCATGATAGGAGCCATGAAAGAAGTTGGCCCCCCCATATTTGCCTCTCTCATTGTCATGGCGATAGCCTTTATGCCGGTTTTTACCTTGGAAGCGCAGGAAGGCAGACTTTTCAAGCCCCTTGCCTTTACTAAGAACTTCTCCATTTTCTTCGCGGCCCTTCTTGCCATAACCCTGACCCCGGCGCTTATTATGATATTCGTTGGAGGTAAAAAACACAATTTTAAACCGGTATGGTTATGCGCCATCACAAACTTTTTTATCGGCGGCAAGATCGTCTCGGAAGACAATCACCCGATAAGCAAATGTCTGATCAGGCTTTATCATCCTATAGCGCTTTGGGCCATAAAGAACAGGATCGCTGTATGCATCGCGGCTGTTATTGCAATGCTGATAACGATCCCGGCATTCATGATGATGGGGTCGGAATTCATGCCGCCGTTAAACGAGGGCTCTATTCTTTATATGCCTACGACGCTGCCCGGGTTGTCTGTTACCGAAGCGGCGAAATTATTGCAAGTTCAGGACAGGATACTTAAATCATTTCCCGAGGTTGAAAGCGTGTTCGGCAAGGCCGGCCGGGCCGCTTCGTCTACGGATCCGGCCCCATTCTCAATGATGGAGACGACCGTTGTATTAAAGGACAGGAAGCATTGGCGCAAAGGAATGACGTGGGAAAAACTTATCGATGAAATGGACAGCAGGATGAAATTACCCGGCGTTACGAACGCCTGGACGATGCCGATCAAAGCGAGGACCGACATGCTGACCACGGGCGTTCGCACTCCCGTCGGAATCAAGATCTACGGCTCGGACCTGAAAGAGATCGAGAAAATAGGCATGGATATAGAACGAGTATTAAAAGACATCCCGGGCACGCGTAGTGTCTACGCCGAACGGGTGAGCGGCGGATATTTCGTCGATTTTGACCTGAAACGCGAGGCGATAGCTCGTTATGGATTGACTGTCGATGATGTTGAGATGGTCATAATGTCGGCTATAGGCGGAGAGAATATAACCACAACCATAGAAGGCAGGGAGAGATACCCGGTCAATGTCCGCTATATGAGAGAATGGCGCGATGATATCGACAAACTTAAAAGGATCACCGTGCCTACTATAGGCGGAGCGCAGATACCATTAACTGATCTTGCCGATATAAAATTGACCGAAGGCCCTGCCATGATCAGGGACGAGAACGGACTTCTTTCCGGGTAGGTGTATGTGGATATGACCGGACGCGATGTGGGAAGATACGTTAATAATGCCAAACGGATCGTAAGGGAGAAGATAAAAATGCCGACAGGGTATGCCCTAACATGGTCGGGCCAATATGAATACATGCAGAGGATCAGGGATCGGCTCAAAATATTCATTCCTCTCACGATTTTTATAATCTTTATTCTATACTACTTTACCTTTAAATCTGTTACCGAAACGATGATCGTCATGATGTCCGTGCCATTCGCGTTGATCGGCGGCATCTGGTATCTATTCTTGCTGAAATATAATATGAGTATAGCGGTATGGGTAGGATTGATTGCTCTGGCGGGAGTCGCGGCTGAAACAGGCTCTATAATGATAGTCTATCTTGATGAAGCCTATAACCGTCGTAAGCGGGAAGGCAGGATGAGGAGCCTCCCGGATTTATACGATGCTGTCATGGAAGGCGCGGTCCAAAGGCTCAGGCCCAAGCTTATGACCGTAGGAGCGAATATATTCGGTCTAATGCCTGTGATGCTAAGTGTGGGTACGGGAGCCGATGTAATGAAAAGAATAGCAGCGCCGCTGATCGGCGGCCTTACGTCATCCACGGTTCTCACATTAATCGTCCTGCCGGCTATTTACACAATATGGAAATATAATTCGGAAATAAAGCGTCTATCCTCAATCGAAAGAGATGGAAGCGTATGAAGAGGCTCGGCATGATGCTGTTCGTGATATGTTTTTTATTTTGCTCAAATAGCTGCCCTGCTAAAGAACAGGTTGTCGATGTAGCGAATAAGGTTTGTCCCGTAACGGGGGATAAGATCGACCCAAAAAGCAATATAACATATGAATACCAGGGCAAGACCTATCATTTCTGCTGTCCCATGTGTGTTCCTGAATTTAAAAAAAATCCCGAGAAATATATAAAGGTGATAAATAAAGAAAAGGCGCTATAGATTTATTGCTCCCTCTCTTTCAGCAACTCCGCAACAATGTATCCTTCCGTCCTTCCGCAAGAATTTGCTTGTCTATGCGGCTAATCTCATTATAATATATATAAAACAAATCTGATCTTTTGGTAATCTTAAGAAAAAAAGGAGAGATTATGAAAAAGATAACAGCGCTTATCACCCTTACCGTCGCCATGACGGTATTTTTTTTGACCGGCGCCTGTGAAGCGCAAACCGGTGTAACCGCCGATGCGATGAAGCCTATGCTGGAGAAGACAAAGTCGAGGATAAATGAGTGGTTCAGGAT
>JAQUSE010000189.1 GCA_028715235.1 Candidatus Omnitrophota bacterium
TAATAAACTCGGGCAGTTCAAAGAGGCCAGGGAGAACCTGATAAAGGCGGAAGATTTGTATAAATTAAAAGAAGACCAGATCGGCGCCCGGAAGGCAAAAGAAGCTTTGAGTAAAATAAGCCGATAGGAGAAGCTATCTATGGTCAGGAAAAGAGTTTTAATCGTCGATGATGAAGTAGATTTTATTGAAATATTAAAAGTGAGGCTTGAATCGAATAATTGCGAGGTCATAACGGCCAATAACGGGAAAGAGGCGCTCGAAAGGATAAAGAAAGACAAGCCCAACGCGGTGCTCCTGGACATAATGATGCCCGAACTCGACGGCCTGACCGTGCTGAAGCGGATACGCCAGACGGACGCTACGCTTCCGGTATTCTTCATTACAGCGTTCTCTAATGAGGAGAGGATAAAGATAGCGGGCGGACTTAACGCGTCCGGGTATATCGTCAAAACGCAAGACCTGGGCGTGAAAGTGAAGGAGATAGTCGATTTCATAGACATTGCCGAAAAAGCAAAGGGCAAAAGTGCCTAAAATTTTTCGTGTAAATAGCAAAAAGTTTATACTTGTCCTATTACTGGCGGCTTTTCCTTTATACGCCCATGCCCGCGAGGAAGCCGGTACGGACCAGCTGATACGCCGGATGACCCCGCCTCGCGCAGTCGTGGAAGATCTAGTGGGGGCGAAGGATCAGTGGTATGTTGACTGTTTCTTTGAGCCGAGTGAGGTATTGCAGGGCAACAGGACAGGCAACCGGGATGAACTTACCACCAGTATCGCGTATATCCACCAAAATATCCGTCCTTATCTGTCAGTATCGCAATTAGAGAGATTCGATAATAAGGACTATACCGCGAACATAGGCTCCTACCTTAGTTTCAAAGACTCCTACGCGCATTTAGAAGGGGGTTTCGGCTGGGATATCGACTATATCTATAAATTCATATCTATCGCGGAATACGGCCACAAGCTTTACGAGAATCTTCACTGGCAGATGGGCTACACCTACCGCGCCTACGGCACAGACGATACTCATCTCGTATATCCTATGCTTATCTACTATTTCGGCGACAGCTACATGAGCGCGCAATACGGCGTGTCGTTCATGGAGGGCCACGATACGGCTAATATGGGCTCCGTCAGAGGCGATTTCGCAATAACAAATTTTTTGCGATGGTCGTGCGGTTTAGCGGTCGGTGAGAGGCTCTATGACATAAACGGTTTTGACGCCCACGCCGAACGGGGATTTATACTCTTTACCGGGATTACGTGGAATCTCTATAAAGACATAAATATAAAGGCCGGCTATTCCCATGGTGAGGAAGCCCCCAAGTTCATAAAACGGGGGTACTATCTCTCCGCGTCGGTAAAAATGTAGAATGTACGGTTACCATGCCGACATAGTCTGGATGGTCAACGCCGCGCTCTTGATCGTACTTATCATTACGGGCGTGGTGATATTCTTTTGCGTCCTTATAAAAAGCCGCATCCAGTGCGCCCGGCGTTCCAGGCTTCTCGGAATAAAAAAGAATGTCTATGAAACCGTCATGTCGGGTAAAGGTGTGTCCGAAGGCGCTCCCTCTTCCGTATGTCCCATCAATGTCACCCCGGAACAATTTATAGATGTAGAGACTAATAGAGCGCGCTACGCCGCTTTTTTTAATGAAGCCGAGATAGCCTTCCTTAAGAAATGTTTCGTGAGTCCCGGACAGACAGCGAAGCTTGAAAAGCGCGCTAAAAGTTCATGGAACAAATGGCAAAGAGTGGAAGCTATTCTTTGTCTCGGCTATTCTCAAGCCCCTTCCGCTGTAGATATACTCGCGAAATTGGTTTCGAGTAAGGACGAGGACATATCCTATTATTCGATCGTGGCCTTAGGTCAGATAAAGACAGTCCATTCAGCCAAGGTTCTTATGGATCATCTGCGCAAGGACCCCTCAAGCGGTTATAAGATAGCTCTGGTCTTTGACGGCTTTCCGGACGAGGCTTCCGATAACATCATACAACTGACGAATGACCCGCGCGAAGACGTTAAGCGTTGGGCGCTTGTCCTTCTGTCGAAGTTTCCTGTGGGAGGATACGTCAAGAAGCTCGAAACCCTTACTCATGAAGCCGCGCCGGAAGTAAGGGCGGCCGCGTGCGATTGCCTTGGTAAAGCCCTCCGAAGAGAGGCAAAACCGGCGATATTAAGATGCCTTAAGGACGACAGCTGGCTGGTCAAGAGGCATGCGATAATGGCGCTTGAGAAGCTTATGGGCGATGACGCGCTTCCCGAAATAACAGGTTTTGTCGATGATGCTTCGTGGTCGGTCAGCGGCGCTGTGGCGGAAGTTATGGCATCCCACATAGAAGCCGCGCTTCCTTACCTCGCAAAATTTCTGGTAAGCGACAATGTAGTCGCGAAGAGGTTCGCGGCATTAGCATTAGAGGATTCCGGATACCTGACGAAGTTATTGAAGGACGTCATAAGCGGCAAGGCGAATGCCAAAGCCTCGGGCGTCTTAGAAGGAATTGTGAGGTCGGGTTTCCATTCCGGCCTTGAGGCGGCGATCGCCCCGCTTGAAGGGCCGGAGCGGGCCAAAGCCATCAAAGTCCTTTCGGGGATAGACGGCAAGACCGCCCAAAATTTACATAAGGCGCCTTAATATGCTCACACCTAAAATAGTATATGCGGTATTTGTCGCCTGCCTGGGGTACTTCCTGTTCCTGACTATATATTATGCGTTCCTTGCCCTTATAGGGTCTTATGAGGGCAGGAAGAGATCTTTGCAGGGCGAAGAAGAAGATTATTCGCTCGTCTATTTTTCGAATTTCAATATCCCGGTGAGTTTTATAGTCCCCGCCCGTAACGAAGAAGAGTGGATAGCCGAATCGATAAAGTCGCTCTTGAACCTCAATTATCCGAAATTTGAGATAATAGTTGTGAACGACGGGTCTACGGATAAGACGATGGATATCCTGGATTCTTTACTGAAGCTAAGGCCCAGCGACATAATGTATATAAAACATTACAAAGACGGCATGCTGCGCAGGATATTGAAGAGCGAACTGCATCCGAACATCACCGTTATAGACAAAGAGGCAGGGACCAAAAAAGCCGGCGCCGCGAATGCCGGGCTTAACATAGCGAAATATAATCATGTATGCGTTGTAGATGCCGATACAATCTTTGAGCCCGACGCGATTTTAAGAATCATGGCGCATGTCGCTAAGGATCCCGATAAGATAATCGGGATAGGGAGTTACTTCGGGCTATTAAACGGCTTCAAGATAAAAGAAGGCAGGATAATGGAGCATAGCCCAACATACAATCCGATAGTGGCTTCTCAGAATGTCGAATACATACGTTCCTTTATGGGCAACAGGCTGGCCTGGAGCAGGTTTAACGCTATGCCCAATGTCGCCGGCGGCTTCGGGGTATGGCGCAAAGACGTTCTATATGAGCTCGGCGGATATTCGGTCGACTTTACATGCGAGGACATTGAGTTTACGTTCCGCGCGCATGACTACGTCGTCAAGCATAAGGATAAGGGATACAGGATACTCATGATGCCGTATTGCGTCGGGTGGACGGAAGGGCCCGCAAATGTGACGTCTCTCATTTCCCAGCGCGAGCGATGGCAGAGGGTGACCGACGAAACGGTCTGGAGATATAAATACATGATGTTCAATCCGAGATTCGGAGGCTTTGGGTTCCTCGTATTTCCTTATTTTGTTCTGTATGAAGTCTTAGGCGTCTTCGTTGAAGTGGTAAGTGTGGCGTTCGTGGCCGCGGGCTGGGCGGCAGGCGTTCTGCAGTGGAATGTTTTTCTGGCGTTCTTCTCGTTCATGCTCCTTTCTCAGGCGTTCACCTCGCTGTTAGCTATCCTGACTTTCACGGAAGAGCAGAGGCTCTTCCGGTTAAGGTATATTATGTATCTTGTAATTCTGACGTTTACTGAATTTTTCTGGTACAGATGGATAATATCTATAGCGAAATTGGTCGGAACTTTTCGGTTCCTGTTCAGGATAAAATCATTTGACCGGTATGTGCGGTCGAAACATGTTTAAGGGGGTATAGGTTGGCCAGGATCTATCTCATAATTTTC
>JAQUSE010000190.1 GCA_028715235.1 Candidatus Omnitrophota bacterium
GCATAAGCCCCCATCCTCAGGATCTCAATATTCAGCTCTTTCAGTTCCTGGTCCATGTGGCGTTCCATATCGATCTCCTTTTCCCTTTTTACTTTTTAACCGTATCTTCCCGTAATGTAATCCTCTGTCCGCTTGTCGCGCGGAGCGGTAAATATCCGTTCGGTCTTGTCGAACTCCACAAGTTCGCCCAATAACATGAATCCGGTATCGTCGGAGACGCGCGCCGCCTGCTGCATGTTATGGGTCACTATTATTATAGTATAATCGGACTTCAATTCACGCATTAATTCTTCGATACGCATCGTAGCCTCCGGATCGAGAGTCGAACAGGGCTCATCCATTAACAGCACATCCGGTTTAACGGCTATAAGCCTGGCTATGCACAGCCTCTGCTTCTGTTCCAATGACAGGCCGAGAGCCGGCTTATTCAGCCTGTCCTTTAATTCATCCCAAAGGAGGACGCTCTTCAGGCTCTTCTCCGCTATATCATCAAGCTCATCGCGTTTTACGTTATCGGCGTGTATCCTCTCTCCGAAAACGATATTCTCATATATGGACAGAGGGAAAGGATTCGGACGCTGGAAGACCATGCCGACTTTTTTACGCAGACGCACCAGGTCTGTGCAGGACTTAAGGATGTCCGCGCCGTCGATCAGGATCTCGCCTTTTGTCCTCACTCCGTCGATCATGTCATTCATCCTGTTGAAGACCCGCAGCAAGGTAGACTTACCGCAGCCGGAAGGCCCGATCACAGCAGTGATATTCCGCTCCTTAAAAACCGCGTTCACGTCTTTTAGCGCGCGAAAGCTGCCGTACCACAAGTCCAGTTTTTTTATCGCTATCTTATCCATGATGTTTAGGCCTTATCCGAATTTTCCTCTTACATATCCGTCAGTGCGTTTGTCGGACGGCGCGGTAAATATCTTTTCCGTCCTGTCGATCTCTACAAGTTCTCCGTTCAGGAAGAACGCAGTCCTGTCAGCCACCCTCGAGGCCTGTTTCACGTTATTTGTCACGAGCACTATCGTATATTTTTTCTTTAACTTGAGCATAGCGTCTTCTACCTTGGCCGTAGATATCGGATCCAGCCCCGAACACGGCTCATCGAACAGTATCACCTCCGGCCCTACCGCCAGGGTCCTGGCTATGCAAAGGCGCTGCTGCTGCCCTCCCGATAATTTGAACGCGGATTCTCCCATCCTGTCCTTTACCTCTTCCCATAGATAAGCTTCTTTCAGCGCATTCTCTGTTCTTTCGCCCAGCTCCCGTCTGTTCGTTAAACCGTGCCTCCTCAACCCGTAGGCCACGTTTTCGAATATTGACAGCGGCAGCGGCAGCGGCAGGGCGAATACCATACCCACTTTTGCGCGCAGCTCTTCAGCGTCGACCTTGCGGATGTCCTTGCCTTCGAACATTGCTTTCCCGCTCATCTTAAAATCGGCGGACAGGTCATTAAGGCGGTTGAGCGTTCTTAAAAAGGTCGTCTTGCCGCTGTTAGAAGGCCCTATCACGCCCAGTATCTCATTGCGGCGCACACCGAGGCTTACCCGCCTCAAGACATGCGCGCTGCCGAACCATATATCTAGGCCATTTATTTCAAAGACTTCGCTTCTCTCTACCATTTCTTCCTCTTCCTGAATTTATAACGTATTACGATCGCCACAAGATTCATAAACAGGACGAGCGCCAGGAGCACGAGCGCCGTGCCGTATCTTATCTTTTCATCTACATTAGGGACCTGGGTCGATATGACGTAAAGATGGTATGGCAGCGCCATAGCCTGGTCGAAGATGGAATCCGGAAGCCGCGGCAGATAGAACGCCGCTACCGTAAAAAGAATAGGCGCTGTTTCGCCGGCCGCCCTCCCGAGGCCCAATATCGTCCCCGTCAGGACGCCGGGTATCGCGTTCGGAAGGACGATATGCCTTATCGTCTGCCATTTACTCGCGCCTAAAGAGAGGCTCACCTCCCTGAACGAATACGGGACGCTCTCCAGGGCCTCGCGCGATGTTGTGATTATAATAGGTAAGATCATGATGCCCAGTGTAAGCGAGCCTGAAAGTATCGAAGCGCCGAATTTGAAAAATACGACGAACATCGCCAATCCAAAAAGCCCGTAGACGACAGACGGCACACCGGCAAGATTCACGATCGCGAGTTTTACGATACGCGTCAAAAGGTTGTCCCGGGAATACTCGCTTAAGTATACCGCCGCCAGCAGCCCTATCGGCAGGGCAAATATGATAGCGCCCGTTACCAGATATATTGTTCCGACGATCGCGGGAAATATGCCGCCCGCGCGCATACCCTGGCGCGGTATGTCCGTCAGGAACTGCCAGTTTATCGCCGGCAGCCCTTTCTGGATTATGATCACGACAATGAGCCCTACCGGCACGACTATCAAAAGAGTCGCCAGAAAGAGAAAGAAGAACGCTATTCTTTGAGACCTGTGCGGGTTTTTCATCCTTCGACGCGCTCCTCATTTCATTCGTCACTTGCTCAGGATGACCCTGAGCGAAGCCGAATGGGTCATCGCTGCCTTTTATGTAAAAACAGGTCCGCCGTCACGTTCACGGCGAAACTTATCACGAACAGGACTATCCCGACGGCGAAAAGGGCAAAATAATGTTCGCTGCCTACAACGGCCTCACCCATCTCAGCCGCGATAGTCGCTGTAAGCGTCCTCACCGGGACAAGGATGCTCGCGGGGATAACGGCCGCGTTACCCGTGATCATCATGACCGCCATCGTCTCTCCGATGACCCTGCCTATACCGAGCATCACCGCGGCCAGGATGCCGCTTGACGCCGCCGGCAGCATAACACGCCGGATGGTCTGCCAATGCGTAGCGCCGAGAGCGAACGCTCCCTCTTTGTAACTCTTCGGGACCGAGTAGAGCGCGTCTTCGGCTATCGAGACTATCGTGGGCATGGCCATGAACGCCAGCATTATCGAGCCCGACAGGGCCGTCAATCCTGTAGGAAGATGGAACAGAGTCTTCACCAGCGGGACTAGCGTCACCATACCTACGAATCCGAGGACGACGCTCGGTATGGCGGCCAGTAATTCTATCCCCGCTTTTAAGACCTCTTTTGTTTTGACGGGCGCGACTTCGGCTATATATATAGCGCATCCTACCCCTATAGGGATGGATATCACCGCGGCGCCGAATGTGACCAGAAGAGAACCGAGGATGAGCGGCAATATCCCGAGCTGCGGCGGCTCTGAGATAGGATACCAGCTCTTTCCAAAGAGGAATTTAAAAGGACTTACAGTATTAAATACCGCAAGCCCCTCTTTAAGCAAAAATAAAAATATCAGCACGACAAAAAATATCGAAGCTAAACCGCAAATAAGGATTAACTTTTCAATAATGAATTCTTTTATCTTACGCATTGAGTTTATTCATTAACAGGCACGAAGTCGGTTGCCAGGACAATTTCCTGGCCTTCTTTCGAGAGCGTATAATCGATAAACTTCTTTACCAGGTTTTCGGGATTGCCGTTGGTATAAAGGAAAAGGGGCCTCGATATCGGATATCTGTTATTCAGGACATTCTCTATCGTAGGCGCGACATATTCGGACTTTTCGTCTTTGGCCACAGCTACGGGCTTTTGCTTTGGCGATATATACCCCATGCCGTAATATCCAATGGCCGAGCGGTTACCCGCAATTTCATCGGCAATGGCCTGCGACGATGAGAGCATGAGCGCGGCCGGGGCGAATTCCTCGCTTCCGCCGGCGTTGCCTCCCCTCAATACGTGCTCCTTAAAATATACATGGGTCCCTGAATTAACCTCGCGCGACAGGACTACTATCTTCTCATCGACACCGCCGACGTCTTTCCAGTTTTTAACAGCCCCGGTAAATATACCGGCCAGCTGTTCTATAGTAAGCGCGCTAACCGGGTTCCCGGGATTCACCACGACGACAAGACCGTCGAGCGCGACTTTTATCTCCTTCGGATGTATCCCTTTTTTTTCCGCGATGGTTATCTCTTTCCCCTTGATATTCCTCGAGCTCATAGCGATGTCGCAGGTCCCGCTTATCAGGCTCGACAGCCCCGTTCCTGACCCGCCTC
>JAQUSE010000191.1 GCA_028715235.1 Candidatus Omnitrophota bacterium
AGAAAAAGTTTGAATACGGGGAGGCAGTTATGGCGCCGATGGAAACGAGAGGGCAAAAGAGGGAGCCCGTTAATTTTCTCGCGGAATACGCGATCGATGAAGCGACAGAGAAGACGATAAAATTGAATGTGCCCGCGAAAGACGCCTCCGGCAAAGCGGTCTTTCAGAAAGCAGGGCTTCTGGATATAAGCGTGCAGGGTTGCGGCCTGGATTCGCTTTATCTGATACCGCCGGGCGTTATCCTGGATATTAATATAGAATCCGCCCCTTTTGCCGCAGAAGCGGGCAAGGATCGCAAAGAGCCGATGCGAGTGACCGGCTCGGTCAGGTCCTGCTCAATGAAGTCACAGGGGCATTACAGGCTGGGCATACAATTCACTAAGATATCCAACGAAGACAAAGACCTGCTCTCGGCATTTATTACAAATAAGGAAAGACGTTCGTCGCCTCGCTGGGACTTGTCAAAGTAGTCTGATCCGGAGAGAATAGGGGTATGGCTAAAAAAGAAGCTATCATAGATATCCTGCTGGCAAAGAAGCTCGTTACGGCCGATCAGATAGACCGCGCCAAGGAGGACATGAAGAAGACAGGGCTTCCCCTGGATAAGACGCTGTCGAAACTAGGATATATTACGGAAGAGAAGATAGCTCACGCTGTAGCCGAATCGATGAACGTGATGGTCATCGAACTGAAGAACTACCTGATAGACCCGGACGTTCTCGTCAATGTTTCCGAAGATCTCGCCAGAAAACACAAGGTGATCCCGCTCTTCAAGGTCGGCGACAGCCTGACCCTTGCCATGGCAAATCCTCGTGATATAATGGCGATCGATGAAGTAAGGATGAAGTCTAAGATACCTATAATAGAGCCTGTCCTTTCAACGGAGAGCGATATAAGGCTTGCCATAGACCAATATTATGGTTCTCCCGGGGGGCTGGACGAGGTCATAAAGACGATAGATGCCGCCAAGCTTGCCGCCATCACTCCGGACGGCCAGGGATCCAAGGCGTTGACCAAGGCAGCGGAAGAGGCGCCCGTTGTAAGGCTGGTCAACCTGATACTGATGCAGGCGATAAAAGAGAAGGCTAGCGACATACATATAGAGCCCGAAGAGAATCTCGTCCGCGTGAGATTCAGGATCGACGGCATCCTGCATGAGATAGCCACACCTCCGAAAGAACTGCAGAATATAATCTCATCGAGAATAAAGATACTGTCCAAGCTCGACATCGCGGAGTCGAGGAAGCCGCAGGACGGCAAGATTAACATGAAGATGGAGAATAAGGTCCTAGACCTCAGGGTATCCACGTTTCCGACGATCCACGGCGAAAACATCGTCATGAGAATCCTGGATAAGACGAGCGTCATGGTCGGGGTAGAACAGCTTGGTTTTAATGAAAAGGATTTTAACGGTTTTAACAAGCTTATACGCGCGGCGTACGGCATCATACTGGTAACGGGCCCGACGGGAAGCGGCAAGACGACTACATTATATTCGGCCCTGTCCGCCATTAATTCGCTTGAGAAGAACATAATTACAGTAGAGGATCCGGTCGAATACGAGATACCTTTGATCAGGCAGACCCAGGTAAATGTTAAGGCGGGCCTGACCTTCGCCGCGGGACTGCGCAGCATACTTAGGCAGGATCCGGATATAGTGATGGTGGGAGAGATAAGGGATAAAGAGACCGCCGAGATCGCAGTCCAGGCGTCCCTTACAGGCCATCTCGTCTTTTCGACCCTGCATACGAACGACGCGCCCAGCTCCATATCGCGTCTTATCGATATGGGGGTAGAGCCGTTCCTGATATCCAGCTCGGTGCTGGCGATATTGGCGCAGAGGCTTGTGCGCGTCCTCTGCCCGGAATGCAAAGAGGCTTATACGCCGACAGCGGCGGCGCTTAAAGAACTGGGAATAAAGGAACAGGTCAAATTTTACAAGGCTAAAGGCTGCAGCCATTGCAAGGGGTCGGGCTATGGAGGCAGGACAGGTATCCATGAGCTCATGGTCATCAGCGACGAGATCAAGAAATTGAACATCGCCAAGGCCGGCGCGCTCGACATAAGAAAAGTGGCGATAAGCGAAGGCATGACGACGCTGCGCGGCGACGGGCTGGATAAGGTCATACGCGGTATTACGACCCCCGAAGAAGTCATACGCGTTACGGAGGAATAGCAAAAGTGGCGGATTTTAAATATAAGGCGAGAGACAAATTCGGCAGGTCCGTGTCAGGCGTTGTAAGCGGAGCCGACAAGCAGGCTGTCGCGGCGAGCCTGGGGGCTATGGGGTATGTGCCGATCTCGATAGCGGAAGCGAAGGAGTCGAACGACCCCATTTCCAAATTCCTCGCCAGGTTCGATAAAGTGAAAGAGGCGGACCTTATAATGTTCACGCGGCAGCTCCTGTCCCTGCAGAAAGCGGGAGTCACTTTATTGTCCAACCTGGATACTATCGAGAAGCAGACCAAGAATAAATTTTTCAGGAGTATAATAAAGGACGTCGCGTCCAACGTAGAGAGGGGAGTAAGCTTCTCGGACGCCCTTTCGAAATATCCGCAGGTCTTCAACGAATTTTACGTCAATATGATAAGGGCGGCGGAGGCGAGCGGCCAGATGGATGAGATTATGGAGAGGCTCGTCCAGTTCACGGAAAAAGAGCTCGATACAAAGAATAAGATAAAAGCTGCCGTCCGTTATCCTATAATAACTTTATGCGCGCTCGCCGGAGCGTTCTTTGTCGTCGTCACGTTCGTAATACCGAAATTCGCGACGATATTCGCGCAGTTCAAGACGGGATTGCCGCTTCCGACGAAGATACTCATGGGCATGAGCGTCGCTATGCGTAAATACTGGTATATCCTGGCTGTTGTCGGCGGCGCCATCGCTTTCCTTTTCAATAGGTATATAAACACAAAGGGCGGAAGATATCGATGGGATTCGTTTCAGCTGAAAGCTCCCATATTCGGGGAACCTATGACGATGCTCGTGATCTCGAGATTTACGCGGACTATGTCGATATTGATAAGGAGCGGGCTCCCTATATTGCAGGTACTCGATATGGCTTCCAAGACGGCTTCAAATGCGGTAATCTCCAGGGCAGTTGATAATATCATTGTGAGTGTAAAAGAAGGTAAAGGTATTTCCGAACCGATGCGTATAAGCGGTGCTTTTCCTCCTCTTGTGGTAAATATGGTCGCCATAGGAGAAAGCTCCGGTAAGGTCGACGAGCTGATGATGAATATTTCCCAATACTATGACCAGGAAGCCGATTATATCATCCAGAACCTCTCTACCATAATGGAGCCTGTCTTCGTGGTGGTCCTTGGAGCGATGGTCCTGACCATGGCTCTTGCCATATTTTTGCCCATGTGGAACCTCATATCCCTCTTCCAGCATTGACAACCCTAAAAACATATGGTATACTTTACGCATAATTTGAGAGTTTATAAAATTTTTGAGCTCATTGTAATTTTTTTTATCATTTTTGTGCTTAAGGGGAACTCTTAGACCCTTTTTGCGGGCGGAAAGGAGTTGATGATGAGGAAGGGTTTTACTTTGATCGAGCTCGTCACAGTCATTGTCATATTAGGAATCTTATCCGCGGTAGCGATCCCGAAATACGCGGATCTTATAAATGCCGCTAAGAACGCGGCTACGCAGGGCGCGTTGGGCGGCTTGAGAGCAGGAATATACATATTCTATGCACAGAATGCCGTTGCCGGAACTGCCAGGTTTCCAAGCGTGACCGATGAGATACGCGATGCGATGGCGCAGGGCGTACCCGCCAACGCGAATATGGCCACCGATATCAATACCATAATCACAACATTGACTGCCAAGGCTACCAATGCTTCTGCAGGCTGGGTATATATTAACAATACGACAAGCCCAGACCATGGAAAGATCTTCGCCGCTCACAACACGGACTGGTAAAAAATTGTTTCGCACATACAAAAAGGGGAGGGTGTCATGAAGAGGGGTTTCACGTTGATAGAACTTGTGATAGTGATAGTGATATTGGGTATCCTGGCGGCAGTGGCAATACCGAAGTTTGTCGAC
>JAQUSE010000192.1 GCA_028715235.1 Candidatus Omnitrophota bacterium
ACAGAAGCGCCGATGGCGCTCGGGTCTCCGAACAACATCGCGACGAGGCCGTCTAACGTCGTCAGGGATAGTTGGGCCCTGGCAACATCTTTAACGTCGGAAGAAGATAATCCGCCCAGAATGACCTCGGCCGCAG
Organism: Candidatus Omnitrophota bacterium; assembly: GCA_028715235.1. Taxonomy (GTDB): domain Bacteria; phylum Omnitrophota; class Gorgyraeia; order 2-01-FULL-45-10; family 2-01-FULL-45-10; genus JAQUSE01. Next base: position 137 of record JAQUSE010000192.1, read on the forward strand.
AGCGGAGGATTGAAGCCCCATTTGGTATAGTCCCGACAACTTTTGAGCTTGATACTAGAGCGCCTGCGGCCATTACGGACTCTGCGGTAGATTTTAGCGGGTTATCATGGATTACGCCTACCAGCGTATCTATAATGGCGTTACGCGTGTCCGGGAGAACATCGGGCTGGCCGGCTACCTTTATCATTTCGATGGCGATCCCTACCCTTGCCCTTTCGCCAAACAGAGGCTTTACGGTTCCTGCAGGCGTTGCGACTGATTCGTTAAGGCGTTTTGCTACAGAAACAGCAAAGTTCTGCATTGCGCTGTTACCGCTGGTTAAAAACCGCGCAAGGAGCGTTCCGCTTTGACGTAGTGTGCCGAAATCAAGACTATTCAAACCGGCAACAGCCGTTGTGCGCTGGTCATTGGTGAACATCCCTTCTTGTGCACCGGCGACAAACATCAATGCAATGGCCTGCATCTGTTTAGATGCGTTATTCCCGCCATTCATGATAGTAACAATAAGATCCTTCATCGCTGTGAACGTCGCGCCGAGAGAGTTCCTTAATGTATCGTTGCCAAGCACATGCACGAATAACGCCAGGGCGTCTGCCTGTATAGCTTTAGACACCGCGCTTACCGTGTGCGCGCCAACGATAGCTAAAAGTGCCCCGACCGCAGTGACGTGAAGTTCGGCATCGTCTGCCGATGCCAGGATAGCTCCTAACGACGAAACGAAACTGCGGGCATTAGCCGTCGTGAATATCTGTGTATCAACTATAGATGCCAAAAGGTTAATAGAGACCTTACGTAACTGAGTCAGGGCCGCTTGGCTGTCTCCCGCCTGAACGTTTGTGCCGACAATAGCCAGAAGAAGATCGCGGACCTCGGACCTGGCCATAAGCGCCTGTAAAGCCGTTGCCTCGACCGCGATCTTCTCTCCGGGGCCTGCTGCCAGAGCCTTGACAATGAACGCGATCAGGTTCTGCGACTCTGCCGTAACCGCTGATCCGCCGGCGCCATTCAAGGCTATCTGCTTTGGCAATTCGATGATCGATCCGTCCTTTTCAAAGCCGATCAGGAGTACCTTGCCGTCGACAATTTTCACGAGCGCTGTGACGTTTGCCCCTGCAGGGAGTCCGGGGATCGTTATCCGCATGATCTCGGGCATCGTTGAACGGTTTGCAGCCGATTTTGACGCATCTGCCCACGAACCTGTACTGTTCGGAGCTATCGTGCTGCGTAAGGCTGTGTCAATATGCATCTCGATGTCGGAAAAATCCTCGGCCGACATCGCATCTTTGGCAGCGTTTGCAGCGGCAACGACGTCGGCGCCATGACCTGCTTCGTTACGAAGTACGAGCGAGGCAAGCATTGCCTTTGCCTCGGTACTAACGCCTGTATTTGCGAATATCTCTTTCATGCAAGCCTCTGCGGCGGATTTTCCTTCGCCGCCTGTCGTTTCATGACTGCCCAGCATCGCAAAGATCGCGACCATGAACCTTGCCTGTACATCGGGTGCAGCGCTGCCGAACGAGCCTGATGCGACCAGGGACTTGGCCAGATCAATGGCAAAGGCGGAATTTATTCGCGCGAGGGCAAGAAGTCCTTTTTCAATTGCGGCACTATTACCGGCAATCATGCCGCCCTTGATCAGTGCATCGACACAGAGATTCATGACGCGGGCGTCGACCATATCCTTAACATCCGCTTCATTGGCAGTTGCTGCCATAAAACTAATGGCGGTGAGAAGTAAAGCAAATGCATTGCGGAACAGGCCGCCTGCGTTCAGGAGAACCTCTCCGGCTGCAATGAGGCGGAATTTAATGTCTACGGCTCCATCCTTCATGAGAGACATTACAAATCGTTGCGCCATAACGCTGGATGCGAGGTCGCCTGAACGGATGATCATGAAAATAGCCGCTTTAGCCTGCGCGATCTCTAAAGCGCTTCCGGTTTTAAGCTTTTCGTTAATGAAAGCGGCTGCGGCACGGACGATATTAGTGTCCTTGACAAGTCCGGCATTAAGGATTAAGAGCGAACAAGCGGAAAGCTTAAGCCCGTTAAACGCCGCGTCTGAGAGTCCTAGAAGCTTGGTCATTTTGAGAACACCGGCTAATACCGAAACAGCCCAGGCCCCGGTCGCGCCTTTCAAGGCGCCGCCGTTCTCCATGATCGCAAAGGCTAACGCAAGGCCGAACCTGCCGAGAATACCGTCTGATTTAAACTTCTCTGCCGTATTTTCAGTAATAAATTTCTTGGCGGCCCTTGCCATATCCGCGGGGCCGGAATTTGCAAGGATTACCATTGCATCGGCGGCGTTACGGAGTTCCTCGAGAGAAGCATCGCGAAGTACATCCGTTGCCCGCAGGCGCACCTGCGCCCCGTCGGCTGCAGCGCCCTCAAACTCTTCATTGCCTCTGCCTGCTGCCATGAGAGACATGGCCGCGTAAACGTTCCCTAACCTAAGCGCGTTCCCTATGATCGGTTTCAACTTATCCTTATAGTCTTCAAGGCTTAATTTTCTGACGCAGACGAACATGGCTGCCATCATCACACTGCCGGATGCGTTACTGTCGATAATGTTCCCGAGCGCCAGGATAGCTGTGTCTGCGAGCGGATTCTTGCCTTTGATAAGGGTATCAAGGAGTTTTATGAAAATATATGCGGCGCTCTTGCCGCCGTGGAGTTCCAGCGATTCGATATTCCGTGCCAGAAGCATAATGGCGGCCTTACGCAGTTCAAGAACAAACGGGCTCTTACCGGTTCCCTCTCCCTTACCCTGCGCCATGTCCATGAGGCGCGCTATGATGAAACGGTCGCCGAAAATTATACCGAGCGTTACCGCAAGTTTACAGAATTCTTGTTTCTTCTCATCACTTGATGCCAGGTCCGCGAACGACAGGCTCATTTTCGCAAAGAGCGTGCTGAGAGCTTTATTATTGGCGTTGGCCAGCTCAGGCCGCAGCAATAATTCGAGGGCTTGGATCTTGAGATCAATAGAGGACGAACCGGACCCTATTATGTCCGCAAGAGCTTTGACAACATCTGCGGCGTTGCCGGTTGCCAAGAGCAGTTTGATCTTATTTTCCGTTGTTTCGTTGGAGGACAGAATATCCCGGACCGTACGAGGTGTTGACGTAGGAACAGGCGCAGGTTTGGTTACTGCGGGTTGCGGCATTCGATTCTTCGCGTTGACCGATCCCTCTGGGGTCAGGGCAATCGCTTGTTGCATAGCACGTTGAAGGCCTAAGACAACCACCTGGGCCGTAATGCTCCCTGTACGCCCTGCCTGCGTAAACACGTCCATTAATTTGTCAAGAATAGCGCGGTCACCGATGGCAAGCGCTCTAAAAAGGCTGCCGAGCCCGCCCATTAAGATCGCAGGGGATTCGTCACCTAAAAGTGCGCTAACGATATCATCGGTCGAAAGGTCAAGGATCAATTGCCCGAGCGCATGCATACCGTTTACTTTAAGCTGCCCGTCGGGATCAGCGCTTAAGAGACTGATAAGGGTTTTAAATATCGCGACCCTCGTCTCACGGCTGGCTGTTTTTAACTGCGCCGCAAGTTCCGGCGTAACCGTCCCGGTGCGAAGCTGTTCGACGATCTCATCGGCAGACATCGCAGGTTGCGTAGGAGCCCTGGGAACGGCGGCGGATGAAGGCTCGACGATCTCGCCGGTCACATTCTTTCCTTTAAGCGTTTCTTTTATAGTATCCTTCGTCGCATCAGAGGCTATGTCGCCGAATGCCTCGACCGCCGCTTTTGCTTTTCTCTTATCGGCGATATTGATGCGTTTGGCATCCGAAAGCTCGACACGTGTGCCGTCAGACAGTGTTAAAGCCACCATGCGGATATAGATTTGACCTCCGACAACGCTGACCTCGAATTCGACGC
>JAQUSE010000193.1 GCA_028715235.1 Candidatus Omnitrophota bacterium
AAGAAAGAATATCATTAACTTCTTCATGCTCTTCGCCATCTCACACCTCCATAAATAAGCCATAAAATAAAACAGACAATGAACATTCGGGTGAAGTCCTTCGAAAGCGTAATAGAATAAACAAACTGCGTCGGCAGAAACAGGCCTATAATAAGAAATATTTTCGCCGGCGTTTCGCCGAAATGTCGGCCCGCTATCCTGAAGATGAAAAAGACACAAGAGAGACTGAGCACTATGTTAAAAAGCCTCACAAAGATGGGGAAATAACCAAACAGGAAATATATTATCCCGACAATGTAAAGGAAGGCCCCTGTTTCATTCTCCACACGGGGAAAACCTCCTTTGGTCTTCGTTATCATCGAGGCAAAGATCTCCCGGCCCTGCGTGTCCCGGGGAGCCATATCGTCGGTAATCCGGAACGCGCTGTTGCCGTTCAACATAAGCTGTATATACCTGCCCATCGCTGAATAAAACCCGCCGTCCGGCAAGAGAACGTCCTTGCCCGCAACGGATACGCCTATATCATATACGGAAGCGAATATGACCCTCAGCAAGAAAGCTATCAGAATAGCTTTCTTGTAATCGAGTCTGTTAAACCAGCTATGCCAATCGATATGTATATTAAGTCGCATACCATCCTGTGTCTCACCAGTGTTTCTACAACCGAATTTTTTACGCATAAGCCAAACATGGACACGATAAAAAATATTATCAGAAGCGGGACCTTTTTGAAATATCTCACTGAACCGTATAAGAAAAACGGCAGCAGCAGGTAGTGCAAGACCACCTGTGGAGTAAAAATACATAGAAACAGGGGTTGGAATAAAGAGTTTATGAACACGTTCGACAACAACTGGTATGCCATACCATCCGAGAACCTGGTTCTGTAAAATGTGGAGTACGCTCCTTCAGGAAGAACAAAAAAAAGCCTCGCCGAGGGATATATCTCCAACTTCTTGAAATGGTAATCATAGACCATCTCTTCGACCTGTTTCACCGCCTTGCCAAGGCAGGGTTTGAAATACGGGGATGATGAACAAAACCCCAGAAAGATCACGAGCAGAAAAGAGATCGCGAGCATAGATCTTTTTAAGATATTTGACATATTTACCCCGTTCTTTTCGACCTCAGAAACCAATCGATGGTAAGACGCAGGCCTTCGTTGAAAGGCACTATCTTTTTCAGTCTGAGTAAGCTTTTCATCTTAGTTATATCCGCATAGGTCTTCCTGACATCACCGGCTCTCTTGTTAAGATACTTGGGTTTAATATCCGTGCCAAAGATGTCATTAAGTTCTCTCACTATCTTCAAGACAGAGACCGTAGTGCCGCACGCCACGTTAATAACTTCCCCCGAAATTTTTGGTGCCACGCAGGCGCTTAGGTTAGCCTCGACGACATTGGCCACGTAGGTAAAATCACGTGACTGTTTTCCGTCCCATTCTACAGCCGGGGACTTCCCGCCCATCATCCTGTAGATGAAGATAGGTATAACGGCTGAATATTTGGATTCCGGGTTCTGGCGCGGGCCGAATACGTTAAAATACCTGAGCGATACGGTCTCCAGACCGAACGTCCTGGCAAAAGTGATGCAGTAGTTCTCGGCGGCCAGTTTCGATACGCCGTAAGGAGAGATCGGCGACGTAAGGTCCGTCTCTCTTTGCGGGAAAGTCTTGACGTCCCCGTAAACCGAGCTTGAAGAGGCATAGACGACCCTCTTTACCTTCGCTTTCTTGCAGGCCATCAGCAGGTTGAGCGTGCCGAATACATTTATGTCATTAGTAGTGAACGGATCGTCCACCGATTTAGGGACCGAGCGAAGAGCCGCCTGATGGATGACAAAATCTATGCCTTTCAGAGCAACACCAAGCGCTTTCTTATCGCGTATATCGCCTCTTACAAGCTCTATACTGCCCATAAAAGGCCTAAGATTTTCCATCTTCCCCGTGATGAAGCTGTCCAGGACCCTCACATTAGCTTTTCGCCTGACAAGTTCCTCCACGATATTCGACCCTATGAATCCGGCACCGCCGGTAACCAGGTAACGCGCCATTATAACCTCACTATCTTGGTCCTGTCCTTTACATTCTTCAACACATTCCTCGTGTCGACCACGAGCTTCGAGTTCTTAAGCACGAATTTGTAATCCACGCTCGAATGATCGGTGATTATCACGACGCAATCCGCGCCCGCGAGCGTGTGTTCGCCTAGTTTAGCGCACTTCAGGTCCATGTTGTCCATCTTCAGATACGGAAGATAGGGATCGTAGTATGAGACGTTCGCGCCTTTCTGCTGCAATATATGCATGATCTCTAAAGCAGGCGATTCGCGAAGGTCCTTTATATCTTTTTTATAAGTAACGCCCATCACAAGGACATTCGAGCCCTTAAGCGCCTTTTTACGATCGTTCAGTCCGTTTGTTATCTTTTCGATCACATAATGCGGCATAAGTGAATTCACGTGGGACGCCAGGTCTATGAACCTGGCTTCAAAACCATGCCCCCTGGCTTTCCATGATAGATATATCGGGTCCACGGGGATACAATGGCCTCCGACGCCGGGTCCGGGATAGAACGGCATGAAACCGTAAGGCTTTGTCTTCGCCGCTTCTATTACTTCCCAAACATCGATCCCCAGCTTATCGCACATAAGCATAAGCTCGTTCACCATCCCTATATTCACTATCCTGAATGTATTCTCCAGCAACTTTACCATCTCCGCCACTTTGCTTGACGACACCGGGATGATGGTCTCTATCACCTGTTCATATAATATCTTCGTTATGCGCGTAGACTCGTCGGATATGCCGCCGATTATCTTCGGGGTGTTCTCGGTCTTATATTTTACGTTGCCCGGATCTATCCTTTCCGGAGAGAACGCCAGATAAAAATCCTTTCCTTCTTTAAAATCCGCCGATTCCAGGACCGGCAGCATGACCTCCTCGGTAGTACCCGGATATGTCGTCGACTCCAGCACAACTATCTGGCCGCGTTTCATGTGGCGTTTTATGTTCTCGACCGCCGAGACTATGTATGAGACATCCGGCTCCTTCGTCTTATTAAGCGGGGTAGGGACGCATATAATGACTGCATCCAGCTTTTTGATGACACTGAAGTCGGTGGTTGCGGTCAACTTGCCGTTCTTCTCCATCTTTGCGATGTCGGTGGCCGGCACGTCCAATATATACGACTCGCCTCTCTTCAGCCTGTCCACCCTCTTCTTATCTATGTCTATACCGTATGTCTCAAATCCGCCTTTCGCGAAAACAACGGCAAGCGGCAGCCCTACATAACCAAGCCCGATTATCCCTATTTTTGCTTTCTTGCTTAATATCTTCTTCTCTAGTCCTTTAAACATATTTTCTCTCCGTTGAGGTTACATGAAGTTACATAACGTTGCCTAATGTTACATAAGGTTACTTCAAGGCGTTAATTCTATGTAACCTAATGTAACCTTTGGCAACTTAACGTAACATTATGTAACCTTTGTAATCAGATATTCTCTCAGCGCGTCCTTCCATCCCTTCATCCTGTAACCCGTAAATCCTGCAAACTTTGAATTATCCAATACTGACATAGCCGGCCTATTTGCCGGGGCGTCCAATTCTTTCGAAGAGATCGGCTCCACTTTTACTTTCAAACCGGCTGAGCTTATTATCTCTTTTGCGTAATCGCACCAGGAGACGCTGCCGGAATTCGAAACGTGGTATATCCCGTAATCCGCGGCCTGCACCCCGCCGGGCGTAAATATTTTGTCCAACAGCGCATGTAACGCCTTAGCCAGGTCTTTTGTATACGTCGGAGTTCCGGACTGGTCATCGACCACTTTCAACGTCTGGAGAGCCTTGGCCTTCAAAAGAATGGTATCCACAAAATTCTTGCCGTGCTTTCCGTACAGCCAGCTCGTGCGAACTATAAAGTGCTTCTTAGATATATTTTTTACGGCCTCTTCGCCCTTAAGCTTCGAATCGCCGTAAACGCTTAACG